>CBHWBX010000054.1:0-14790 GCA_966111935.1 uncultured Gemmatimonadaceae bacterium | reverse complement strand
CACGTGGCGCATCAGGAAGCGCGTCATCCGCTTCAGCACGTCGTCGCCGGCGACATGACCGTAGCGGTCATTATAGATCTTGAAATTGTCGACATCGACGAAGATGCAGCCGTAGGGGAGCAACGGATCGAGCGAGAGCTTCGCTTCGACCTCGACGAGGTAGCGCCGGTTCAGCGCGCCGGTCAGCGCGTCGTGGCGGCTCGCCTCGAGCAGCGATGCTTCGAGCTCCTTCCGCGCCGTGATGTCGACGATGATGCCGTGAATGAACTCGTCGCCGGTGTCCGGGTCGCGGATCACGTAGCAGGTGTCGAGCACCGTGCGGACGGCCCCGTCGGGACGGCGCAGCGCGATCTCGAACTCGCGCACGGAGCCGTGCCGATCGAGGAGACGCATCTCCTCGACGCGCCGATTGAGATCGGCGAACAGATTTGCCGCGCCGTATTCGCCGAGCCGGTCGAGCGAGTCGACGCCGGCCAGCTCGAGAAAGGCCGCGTTGCAATCGAGCAAACGGCCGTCGCGCGTCGCGATGTAGATCCCTTCCCGGAGATTGCGCGCGAACTCACGCAGGCTCTCCGGGTCACTCAGACTTCGAAAGCGCATCGTTGATTGGTCAGGCGCCGGAAAAACCGTCTTCGGCTTTTCTGCGGCGGGTGTCGCCGGATTCTTCATCGGTCAAGTATCGGACGGACGTATTCCGGGGTCCAGACCTGTAATGGTTTGAATCAGGTCGGCGTCGCGACGCAACAGGAAAAAATGTCTTCTGGCGCAACGGACGCCGCGGCCCCATGGTCTAGGGATGAAGATGTTCGGCGGCCGTACGCAGGGAACGCCGGCCACGGGAATCTCCGTGGTCGACGCGCAGATGGTCATGCGCGGGGATCTCGAGACCAACGGTACCGTGCGCATCGACGGCCAGGTCGTCGGCGCCATGCACCGGGCGGGGACGATCATCATTGGCGCGGGCGGTCTGCTCGTCGGCAACGTCGAAGCCCGTGAGGTGATCGTCGCCGGCGCGCTGCACGGCAACGTCCACGCGCGCGGGCGGATCGAGATCGAGACCGGTGCCGCGATTCACGGTCAGGTGCGCGCCGCGTCGATGCTCATGCACGACGGCGGCTCGGTGAACGGCTATCTCTCGATCGGTGCGACGCCGCAGGCCACCCCGACGCCGCAGACGGGCAGTGATCGTGTCGAGGGCGCCCTGCCGACCCGCGCCGCCGCTCGGTCGCGCGCATGACGGCGCCGGTGCGACGTCGCGGCGCCTCGCGCCGCGGATGGACGCTCATCCTCGTACCGCCGCGCCCCGGCGCACCGACGCGGCAGCTCACCATCAGCACGCGCTCGCTCGCCGCGGCGGCGATCGTGCTCTTTTCGATCGTCGCCGGCGCCGCGACCTGGACGACGGAGACATCGTCGCTCGCTGCGACGCGCGCCGATCGCCTCGAGGAATCGCAGCGCAACGTGCTCGCGCTGCGCGACAGCGTCACGGCGCTTCAGCTCGCGGCGGTGCGCGACAGCCTCCTTCCGCCGCGCGGGATGATCCTCCCGGTGAACGGCTCGGTCTCGAGCGCGTTCAATCCGTCGCGCTTTCATCCGATCCTCCGCTATCTCCGCGCGCACCTCGGCACCGACATCGCGGCGCCGTACGGCACGCGGATCCTTGCGCCGGCGGCGGCGCGCGTGAAGTCCGTCGGGTGGAGCATCGGCTACGGGCTGCTGATCGAGCTCGAACACTCCGGCGGCGTCATCACCCGCTTCGGGCACTGCAAGTCGGCGCTCGTGCGTGCCGGCGATCAGGTGCTCGAGGGCGAGACGATCGGGACAGTCGGCTCGAGCGGCCTCGCCACGGGGCCGCACGTGCACTTCGAAGTGCTGGTCAACGGCACCCAGGTGGATCCGATTCGATTCGTCGCCGCGAGCCGCGACGGATCATCGGCGGAGCTCACACATGGTCAGGCTCACTAACCTCTGAGGAATACGGCGATGTTCAACGACAGAAAGACACCCACGCCGGCCCCCGCTCAACCCCCGATCCCGACGCCGCCGCCGATGACGGCCGCGATGTTCACGCCGACGCCGACCCCCGACGCCATGCGTCCGCAGGCGATCTCGCTCCTTTCCGTCGTTGGTGAGCAGGCTCGCATCGAGGGAAAATTCGACATCACCGACTCGATCCACATCGAGTGCGAGATTGGCGGTGAGCTCAACGTCGGCGGAAAGCTCGTGATCGGCGAGAAGGGCGTCGTCACCGCCGACGTCATGACCGTCGACGCGATCATCATGGGCCAGTATCAGGGCAACATGATCGCGACCGGCGACGTCGAGATCACCGAGACTGGACGTGTGAGGGGTAACATCCAGACCGATTCGCTCGTCATCGCCATGGGGGGCTTCTTAAACGCCAACAACACGAAGATGAACGACACCGGCCGCAAGGTCCTGCCGATCGACGAGAAGCGCGAGTCGTCGGCGAGTCGGTAACGCGCGGAGCATTCCATGGCGTGGAAGTCGAACGGCGGCATTCCGGCGGCCAAGAAGTCGGAATACGCGACCTTTCTCGACGAGGGCGCATCGATCGAAGGGAAGTTCTCCTTCACCGGCGCGGTGCTGCTCAACGGCCGCCTGCACGGGGAGATCGTCTCGAACGATACGCTGGTCGTCGGCGAGAAGGGCGTCGTGAACGCGAACATTCACGCCGGCACGGTGCAGATCGCGGGCGAGGTGGTCGGGAACGTCTATGCCACCGAGCGCGTGGAGCTCGGCGGCCGGTCGCGCGTCTTCGGCAACGTCGCGGCGCCGGTCGTGATCATCGAGGACGGCGCGGTCTTCGAGGGACACTGCACGATGGCGAAAGCCCCGCCGGGAGAAGCCAACGCGTCGTCGCGCGATGCCTCGGTCGTCCCGCTGCGCCGGAGCGACGCGACCTGACGATCGCGGCTCAGTCGACGAGGCGCGCCGGCAGGATGCCCTTGTCGCCGAACTTCTCGCGCACCTTGTCGATCGTGCGCGCGAGCACGCGGTCGCGGTCGGTCTCGTCGGTGACCGCATCGCGGCGCTCGAACAACGCCAGCTGATCGGCCGTCGAATCCACGGCGAGCGACGAGAGCTTCACGCCGAGCAGCCGCGCCGGCACCCGGCGCGCGTTGCGCAGCTTCGCCAGCAGACCGCGCGCGACCTCGAGGATCACGCGGTCGGAGATCACCGGCGTATCGAGCGTGCGATTCGCCTGCCGCGTCTTGAAGTCGAAATCACGAATCCGCACGGTGATCGTGCGCGCCGTCATCATGTCGCCACGCAGGTCGTGCGCGGCCCGCGTCACGAGAGCGAGCAGTTCGCGCGCGAGCTCGTCGTCGTCGTCGATGTCGCGCGGAAAGGTGTCGTCGCGGCTGATGCTTTTCGCGTCGCCGTGCGCTTCCACTTCACTCGCGTCGATGCCGCGAACGCGGTCGTAGAGCCACTCCGCCTCGCGCCTGCCCAGCCACTGCGAAAGCGTCGGAACGTCGTATTGGAGCACGTCGGGGACGCGACGCATCCCGAGCTTTGCCAGCCGCTCCTGAAAGCGGGGCCCGATCAGCGGGATGTCGGCGAGGTCGAAGGTCTCGAGGAAACGGCCCTCGTCGCCTGGGGCGACGACGTGCACCCCCGTCGCTCCGGTCCCGGGCTTCGGCTTCGCCCGCTCCACGGCGAGCTTCGCGACGAGCTTCGCCGTGCCGCCGCCGATCGACACGGTCATCTGCGTCTCCGCGGCAACGCTCCGGCGAATGCGCTCGGCGGTGACGGCGAGCGGCTCGTTGCCGTACAAACCTTCGGTGCCGCCGAGGTCCATGTACCACTCGTCGATGCTCGCACCCTCGACGACGGGGGCGTAGCGCTCGAGCACCGCGCGGATCTGGCGGCTCTTCTCGCCGCAGGCGCGCCGGGGCACGGGGACGCACGTCGCGTCGGGACAGAGGCGCAACGCGCGCGAGATCGGCATCGCCGAGCGCACACCGAACCTTCGCGCTTCGTACGACGCCGAACAGACGACGCCGCGGCTCTCACGCGTCCCGCCGACGATCAGCAGCGGCGCCTTCCCCGCCCCTTCGGGGTCGACCATCCGCGCGACGGCGACGAAGAACGCGTCGGCGTCGGCGAGAAGGATGCGCCGCGCCGCCGTCACCGGACGCGCAGGTCCTGAACGAAGCGGGAGCTCTCGCTGTAGCGGGTGATCCCGAGCGTGCGCGCCATGATCTCGCCGATCACGCCCGCGACGTGCTCGCGATACTCCTCGGCGTCCATGCCGTCGCTCGGCGAGGTGTTGTCGACGACGAAGTCGATCACCGCGCCCGGCGTCTCGAGAAACGCATCGTCGGCGTCGCCGATCGGGACGCCGAATTCCTCTTCGACGCCGGCGAAGAATTCATCGAGTGCCCAACTCATGGGCTGCAGCGCAAACGAGGGAACCGAATCATGTACCTCCAATGTTGCCGTCACGGGCGGCGACGGCAACCTTCGGGTGTCCGGTCATCACATCGTCGTTGCTCACGGCGCCGACCGTAGTTGAATATATTGAACAGACCATGACGCCAGCTCGCAAATCCGCTGCGCGCGCGACCGACGGGTCGGTGCCCGATGTCGCGATGGGCAGCGCCGCCGACGCGCCCCACGGCTCCCGCCCGGAGCAGGTCTATACCCGGCTGCGTGATCTCATCGTCCAGGGGCTGCTCGCTCCCGGCAGCCGTATCGTCGAGACCGAGATCGCCAGCCGCCTCGGGGTGAGCCGCACGCCGGTGCGCGAAGCGCTCCAGCGCCTCCAGCAGGAAGGCTACGTCATGGGCTCGCCGGGCGCGCAGCAGTCGCGGCTCACCGTCGCGCCGCTCACGCGCGACGACGTGCACGAGCTCCTCAACATCGTCGGCGCGCTCGAGGGACTCGGGGCTCGCCATGCGGCGCTGCTCGCGCTCGCCGATCGTCGGGCGCTCGTGCGCGATCTCAAGGCGCTGAACGCCGAGTTCCATCGCGCCGGCAAAGCGACGCCGCTCGACCACAGCATCCTGTTCGACGCTGACGGCCGCTTCCATCGTCGCATCGTCGAGGCATCGGCCGGGCCGCGACTTCTCGCGCTGCACGATGCGGTGAAGCCGCAGGCCGAGCGGTACATCCGCATGTACATCAGCATGCTGACGACGGACATCCGCTCTTCGGTCTACGAGCACGACACGATCATCGGCGCGATCGACGAAGGACGCGCGGACGACGCCGAGCTGGCCGTGCAGGTGAACTGGCGGCACGCCGCCGATCGCGTGAGCAAGGTCATCGCCCTCGCCGGCGAGCGCGGCTCCTGGTAGTCAGCGGCTCAGAGACGCCGTTCCGACTCCAGCTCCTCGAGCAGGCGTAAGTAGCTGTCGTAGCGTTCCGCGCTGATCTCGCCGCTCGCGACGGCATCGCGCACCGCGCAATCCGGCTCGGCGACGTGACGACAGTCGCCGAAGCGGCATTCGTCGCGACGGGTGCGCATCTCGGGAAAGCAGCGATCGAGCTCGTTCGCCGGGAGCGCCCACAGCCCGACTTCGCGCAGGCCGGGGGTGTCGATGACGTAGCCATCGTGCGCGTCGGGGAGCGGCAGCATCACCGAGCCGACCGTGGTATGTCGCCCCTTGTTCACCGATTCGCTGATCGCGCCGACGCGCAGCTGTGCGCCGGGGAAGATCGCGTTGAGGAGCGACGACTTCCCGACGCCCGACGGACCGGTGACCACCGAGCGCCGTCCGTCGAGCGAAGCGCGCACGCCGTCGAGCCCGATGCCGGACTTCACCGCCGTATAGTGCACCGGATAGCCGATGCGCTCGTACGCGGCGAAGCGCGCGCGCACTTCATCCTCGCCCACCAGATCGACCTTGTTGATGATGATGCGCGGCGCGAGCTCGTTGCCTTCGGCGATGACGAGAAAGCGATCGAGCATTCGCGGATGCGGCTCGGGCTTCGCGGCGGCGAACATGATCACGACCTGATCGACGTTCGCGGCGACGATCCGTTCCCCCTGTCCGCCGCCGGGGGCGCGCCGGGCGAGGCGCGAGCGGCGCGGCAGGATCTCGGCGATCGCCCAGGCGTCGTCGCGGGTCGCGCGCTCGACGCGGACGTCGTCGCCGACGGCCAGCTTGAGCGTCTCGGCGGCCGCGGTGATCGTGTCGCGGCGCAGCGAGCCGTCGGCGCGCTTGCCGCTGTTAGATTTCTTTAATCGCCCGCGGAGTGCCGCCTCGACGGTCTGTCCATCGTCGAGCCGGACCTGCCAGACGCCGCCCGTCCCGCCGACGACGACGCCATGGATCGTCGATTCGCTCACGCGTGCGAGTCCCCGGAGTCGTCGCCCTCGTCGCGCATCACGTCCCACCAGCGCCGCGTCGGCGCGGCGCCGGCGCGCTGGGCGATCAGCCGATCGAGCAGCGCCTTCACTTCGGCGAGCGGCGTCTCCCCGAGCGCGGCGAGCGCATTCGTCTCGGACGACGCCGTGAGCAGATAGTCCGTCTCGAGGTGGCCTTCCGGCGACTGCGCGCCGACCCGCGACCATTTCACGAAGAAGAAGAACGCGCCCCATTCGCCGGGGACGTCCGTCGGCTCGGCCATCAGCTCGACGCTGTACGAGAAGCCGTCGCTTCCCTCGAACGCCGCGGGGCGGGCGTGCACCGCGGCGTATCCGCCGATCGTGGACTCGTCGCCCTTCGACGGATCCGGGGGCTGGTACCGCGCGTGCGCCATCAGGACTTCGAGCGCCCGAACATCTCGCGGACCACGTTGCCCGTGATGAACGCGACATTCGCCGGACGTTCGGCGAGGCGGCGCATGAGGTACGGATACCATTGCGTGCCGAACGGCACGTAGACGCGCATCCGATAGCCCTCGCGCACGAGCTGCTCCTGTAGATCGCGGCGAACGCCGTAGAGCATCTGGAACTCGAAGCGCGCCGGATCGATTCCCTTCTCCTTCGCGAAGCGCTTCGCCTCCTCGATGATCGCCGGGTCGTGCGTCGCGAGCCCCGGATAGTTGCCGCGCTCCATCAGCGCGTGCATGCACTTCACGTAGTTCGCGTCGACTTCCTTCTTGTCCGGATAGGCGACCGTCGCCGGCTCCTTGTACGCGCCCTTGCACAGGCGCACGCGCGCCCGCGCGTGGATCGCCTGCTCGACGTCGGACCAGGTGCGGTACAGGTAGCTCTGGAGCACGATCCCGACGTTCGCCTGATACGCCGGATAAAGCCGGTCGTAGAACAGGGCGAGCGTCCGCTGGGTATAGGCGCTCGCCTCCATGTCGATCCGCACGAAGGTGTTGTACCGCTGCGCGCGCTCGAGCACGTCGTGCATGATCGAGACGCACAGCTCCTCGGAGATGTCGAAGCCCATCGCGGTGAGCTTGAGCGACACGTTCGCGTCGAGCTTCTGCGCATGGATGCGATCGAGGATCGTCAGATACTCGGCGGCCGCGGCGCGTGCTTCTCGCTCGTTGTTCACGCTCTCGCCAAGGAGATCGAGCGATGCCGTGATCCCCTTGACGTTGAGCGGCTTCACCGCGCCGAGCGCTTCATCGAGCGTCTCGCCCGCAACGAAGCGCGACGCGAACTTCTTCGCGAGCCGGTTGTTGCGAACAAACCGGAAAACTCGCGGCTGGTTCGAGAGATAGAGAAGCGTGGACCGGAACATCAGTCGCGCACGGGCTTCGCGCGGAACGTCGCCGGCTGCGTGATACGCAGAACCGGGAAGTCCGTGTGCGGCGCCACGATGCCGTCGTAGAAGCTCCACTGCATGAGCCCGTCCTCACTCATCGGTTCGAGCAGATAGAACGCGAGCAACCCGAACGGCTGTCCCGCGCGCACGACGTAGGTGCCGATCGGCAAGGAGCGGCCCGACGGACGATTCCAGGTGCCCGCGACGTCCTTCATCATCCGCGACGTTTCCGAGCGACCGCGCTCGATCACGCTGTCGACGCTGAACGACTGCGCCGCCACGGTCGCCGGCGCCGTCAACTGCTCCACCTGCACGCCATGCAGGCGCAGAAACGGTGCAATCGCCTTGCCCGTGCGCTCGTCGAACGCGTACGCGAACGGAAGCGTGCTCGTGAGCGTCGGCGTGAAGCTCGCCATCACCGGCATGCGCACGTTCTTGATGATGCCGGTGCGCTGGCGCATGCCCATCCCCGGCTCGCGCTTCGCGCTGCTGTCCGTGAGCACGGTGATCTGCTCGACGCGGACGTCCTCGATACGCGTCGTGTCCATGCGCGAGCGCAGCGACAGCTGCGGCGACGAGCCCGGCTTCCGCGCCCACGCCGCCACCTTCGCATCACCCTGCTTCCCGAGCGCCATCACCTCGGCGCGGTGCTCGGCGACGTACGACAGGATCTCGCTCACGAAGTCGTAGGTCGACGCGACGCGCCGGTCGAACGGGTCGTGCGAGAACGCCTCGCTGAGGATCGCGATGCGATTGCGGAGGCCGTACCAGTTCGTGCCGTAGCGGGCGAGCGATTCATACGTCGAGAAGACCCACCCCGAGCTCGGAATCGAGTCGGCGATCATCTGCTCGAGCGAGGCCCGCGGTGCGCCCGGACCGCCGCGACGTCCGGCAGCGGCGACGCCGAACCCGCCGCCGCCCAGCGCACCGCCCGGTGTACCGCCGCGGGCACCCGGACGCGTCTGGCTGAAGTCGCCGTAGTCCTGCACGTAAAAGCCTTCGCGGTCGAGCATGCGCTGGCGGATCACGCCGAGCATCTTCTGCGAGTACGGCACGACGTTGACCGCCGTCGGCGTGAGCGACGGCGAATAGGTGAGCGCGTAGCCGTGGACGCTCCCGTCGGTGGTGTGGAGATCCATGAACAGATCCGGATTCCACTTGTTGAGCATCGTCATCGCGGCCTTCGTCTCCGGCGCATCGGCGCCGATGTAGTCGCGATTCAGATTCCACTTCTGCGCGTTCTGGCGCGTGCCGACCATCTCCGGGCCATTCTGCGCGCCGCGGTTCTGCGCCTGATGCGCGAGCGCCTCGTTGCCGTCGGCGTTGTAGATCGGCTGGACGATCAGCACCACCGAGTCGAGGACGTTCTTTTTCTTGTCGAAGGTGAGGTCGCGGAGCATCGCGAGCATCGCTTCCTTGCCCTCGACCTCGCCGGCGTGGATGTTCGCCTGGATGTAGGCGATCGGCCGGTTCAGACGGCGCGCTTCCTCGGGCGTCTTCACGAGCGGGCGCGACGCGATCACGTACGGGAGCGCGCGTCCTTCGATCGTCTTGCCGATCGACCCGACCTCGATCTTCGCGCCGAGGGTCTTGAGCGAGTCGATGAAGGCGATGACGTCGTCGTAGCTCGACGATTCGAGAAAATTGGTGCGCTCGGCGCGCGTCAGCGGACGCTTGCCGGCGAAGCTTTGCAGCGAATACCGGCTCTTCGCCGGGATCGAGTGCGTATCGGAAGGCGCCTGCGCGCCAAGAACGGTCGGTGCGGCCAGAGCGGCCAGCAACACGGCACGTCGCATTTGAATTCCCCAAAGTGCGATGAGAAGGGGAATTGTACCCGGGGAACGCGCCGGGCCGCTACTCTGTCGCTTTTCCGGGCGTGCCGACGCGCGATACGAGGCCGCGCGCCCGCGTCGTGGCGGCCGCGGTGGGATCGGCGCCGCGGTCGATGTCCGCGCGCACGTTCCGCTGGAAGAGCGCGAAATCGGAATCCTTCACCCCCGAGCGGGCGAGCTGCAGCACCAGGTTCGTCGCGGTCGGAACTGGTACGTCGCGCCCGATCAAGTCGGTGAGCACGGCGAGCGGCATCGTCACGGCCCGCTTCCCCGACGCCGCGCGCAGCCGGGCGAGGTCACGCTCCGACACGCCGGCGTCGATCGCGGCCGCGGCGGCCTTGATCTCATCGGCGTTCGTCGTGCCGCCGAGCACCCGCTTGGCCGACGCCATGCGCACGGAGAGCTGGTGCACCGCGACGACGATCTTGCCGCCGTCGGAGCCGCGGGCGGCGCCCTCGAGCGCCTTGTCGACGAGCGGCGCGGTCGGAAGCTTGGCGACGCGCGCCGAATCGACGATCGCGTTTACGGCGACGAACGTCGTCTTGTCGAGCCGCGCCGCGAGCCGCGCATCCTGCGCCGCCGCGGGACTGGACGCGACGGCCGCGGCCACCAGCGCGACCGCGGCCATACGCTGCGACCGACCGATCATTGGTTCGCTTCGACGACGAGCGCCGAATTCGCGACGCCGTAGTCGCTCTCGACGACGCGCGGCGCATACGGGTCGACCACCCAAACACTGTCGTCGACCACGAACGAATAGCGATGATGGCCGACCGGCACCGGCGCGGTCACCGACCACACCCCGCCGCCGCGATGCTGCGCCTGATACTGCGCGTGGCCCGCGTCCCAGCCATTGAAGTCACCGACCACCGCGACCTTCTTCGCGTCCGGCGCGACGAGCACGAACTGCACCCGCTGCGCCTGAGCGCCCGTCTTCGCCGGCGACAGCGCGGCGACGATCGGCTTCGCGGCGCGGTTCACGTCCACGTAGGCATGGGCGGCGCCGAGCACGGCGAACAGGCCGATCGCCGCGGCGAGCAGCCCCCAGCTCAGCGGCGTCACGGTGACCGTGCGGCGACGCGGCGTCGTGAGACGCGCCCAAAGACCGAAGCGGCGATGCACGGGCATCGCGCGCACCGCGTCCATCACGCGAGCGTCGAAGGACGCGCTCACCGGCACGCGATCCTTGCGCAGCTCCCGCGCGATGTCGTTCAGTCTCGGATCTTGTTCGTCACGCACTATGCACCTCACTCAGCAGCTCGCGCAGACGGTCGCAGGCGCGCATCACACGCATCTTCAGCGCGGACACCCCGACTCCCGTGAGCTGCGACATCTCGTCGTATCCCAGGTCTTCCACGTACTTCAGCAGGAACGCTTCCCGCTGGTCCGGACGCAGCCGCTCGAGCGCGCGATCGATCTCCTCGCGCCATGCCGTGCGCTCCGCCGGATGCTCGTCCGCCGCCTCGAGCAGCGCACCCTCGTCCGACACGAACGTTCGTGCACGCCGCCCGCGACGCGCGCCGGCCGTGCGGCACCGGTTCACGAGGATCCGGAACAGCCACGCGCCGAAACGCTCCGGGTCCTCGCAGCGCGCCAGCGATCGATACGCGCGCGTGAAGGCGTCCTGCAACGCCTCCTCGGCGTCCTCGCGGTTGCCGAGCATATGGAAGGCATACCGCGCATACCGGTCACGATACCGCTCGACCAGGATGGCGAACGCTTCCACATCCCCGCGCAGCACGCGGGCAACGATCACTGCATCCGAGCTAACGACTTCCACAGAGCACAGACCTGGGGTCGAGGATTGCGGTCACACGGGATCTACACCGTAGAACCGGCGGCGAGCCCTCGCCATCTCGACGAGAACGTCCGCTGGGGCAAACCGGGGCTGAAAACGGGCGTTCAGCTCCTCCAGCTTCTCTACGATGCGCTCCGGGCCGACGCTGTCCACGTAGCGGAACGGTCCGCCGCGGAAGGGCGGGAAGCCGATACCGAACACGGCGCCGATGTCGCCGTCCCGTGGGGAGCGGAGAATGCCCTCCTGGAGACAGAGCGACGCTTCGTTGACCATCGCGAGCACACACCGTTCGACGATTTCCTCGGCAGGGACGTCCCGTCGCTGGCCACCGATGAGCTCGTAAACGCTCGCGTCGACGCTCCCTTTGCTCCCATCCGGACCATATCGATAGAAGCCGTTGCCTCCCTTCCGTCCGGTCCGGCCCGCCTCGACGACGCGCCGCATCGCGTCGGACGGCGCCATCCGCGCTCCGAAGGCTTCCGAGAGCACGAGCCCGACCTTCCCGCCGACGTCGATCCCGACTTCGTCGAGCAGCGTGATCGGTCCGACCGGGAAGCCGAAGTCGACGAGCGCCTTGTCGATCGCTTCGATCGCCGCGCCCTCGTCGAGCAGCCGGCCGGCTTCGTTCATGTACGCCGACAGCGTGCGGGTCGTATAGAAGCCCGGGCCGTCGTTCACGACGATGACCGTCTTTCCGAGACGCTTGCCGTACGCCACCGCGGTGACGGTCGCTTCCGCCTCGGTCGCCGGCGTGACGATCACCTCGAGGAGCGGCATCTTGTGCACGGGCGAGAAGAAGTGCATCCCCAGCACACGCTCCGGATACTGCGCCGCCTCGGCGATCCGTCCGATCGGAATCGTGCTCGTGTTCGACGCATACACGGCGTCGGGTGGCATCGTCGGCTCGACTTCCTCGAGCACGCGATGCTTGAGCGCGAGATCCTCGAACACCGCTTCGATCACGATATCGACCGACGCGAAGCCCGAATAATCGGTCGTTCCGCCGACGAGGCTGAGCAGATCTTCCATCTGGAGCCGCGTGATCTGCTTTCGCGCGAGTCGCTCCTGTAGAACGCTGCGCACCCCCGCGAGTCCCTTCCCGATGTGCGCCGGATCGGTATCCTTGAGACGCACGAGCGTCTTCTGCTGCACCGCGACGGACGCGATCCCCGCGCCCATGAATCCCGCACCGAGCACGCCGAGCTTGTGCACCGGACGCGGCGGCGGCGCCGGCTCGTCGACGCCCGGATCCTTTTTCAGCGAGTTGCTCGCGAAGAACAGGAATACGAGCTGGCGCGAGACGTCGCTCACCGCCATCTCGCCGAACAGGCGCGCCTCGGCGTCGAGTCCTTCCTTGAAGCCCTTCGTGTAGCCGGCCTGCACGGCCTCGAGCGCCGCGAGCGGCGCCGGGTAATGGCCGTGCGTCTTGTGCATCACGCTCTCGCGCGCCTTGCGAAACACCACGCCGCGCCCGAGCGGGTTGTGCTCGAGCACGAGACTCATCGCGCCGTGCGAGCCCGAGCGCTCGGGAACGAGCGTGCGTGCGGCGAGTGCGCGCGCGCGGTCGATCGCGATGTCGCGCAGAATCGCCGGATGCACCATCTCGTCGACGAGGCCCATCTGGAGCGCGCGCTTCGCGCGGATGTTCCGCCCCGTGAGGATCATGTCGAGCGCCGCCTGAAGCCCAATGAGACGCGGCAGCCGCTGGGTGCCGCCCATCCCCGGGATGACGCCGAGCTGCACTTCGGGCAGCGCGAGCGTTGTCTTCGGACTGTCGGTGCAGATGCGATAGCGACAGGCGAGCGCCGTCTCGAGACCGCCGCCGAGACAGGCGCCGTGCACGGCCGCGACAGTCGGCACCCGCAGCGCCTCGAGGCGATTGAGCAGTCCCTGCCCGACGCGGCTCACCCGCTCCGCGTCCGCGGCGACGCGGAAGCCGAGGAACTGCTCGATGTCCGCGCCGGCGATGAAGGTGTCCGGCTTGCCCGAGATCAGCACCACGCCCTTGATGAGTAAATCCTCATCGACCCGCAGGAACAGGCTCTCGAACTCGGCGACGAGCGCAGTCGAGAGCGTGTTCACGGCGTCGCCCGGCTTGTCGATCGTGACGACGAGAATGTCGTCGACGAGCTCGGAGCGGAGCGTCTGCTGCATCGAATGAGGGCTCGTCATGCGCGCTCGATCACCATGGCGTGGCCCATGCCGCCGGCCGCGCACACCGTCATGAGGCCGAACTGGCCGTTGCGGCGTACGAGCTCGTTGGCGAGGGTGGTGAGAATGCGTCCGCCCGTCGCGCCGAACGGATGCCCGATCGAGATCGATCCGCCCATCACGTTGAGCTTCGATCGATCGACTTCACCCACCGGCTCGGAGAAGCCCGCGCGCTCCGCCCAGTCGCGCGACAGGAAGCCCTCGAGGTTGCACAGCACCTGCGCGGCAAACGCCTCGTGCATCTCGATCAGATCCATGTCGGCGAGACGCAGTCCCGCGCGTTGAAGCGCGACCGGCGCGGCGAGCACGGGACCCATCAGCAACTGCTCACCCGGATCGAGCGCGGCGTACGCATACGAGCGGATGTAGGCGAGCGGCTGATAACCGAGCGTCCGCGCGCGCTCCTCGCTCATCAGGAGCACGGCGCTCGCGCCGTCGGTGAGCGGCGACGAGTTCCCCGCCGTCACCGTGCCGTACTTGCGGTCGAACACCGGCTTGAGCGCACGCAGCTGCTCGATCGACGTGTCCGTCCGCACGCCGTTGTCGCGCGTCAACGCCGTGTCGTACTTCGGCGGCAGGTAGACCGGGACCATCTCCGCGGTGAGACGTCCGTCTTCGGTTCCGACCGCCGCAAGACGATGTGACCGCAACGCGAACTGATCCTGCTCTTCGCGCGAGATGTGATTGATCTTCGCCATCTTCTCGGCCGACTGTCCCATCGTCTCGCCGGTGGACGGCTCGGCGATCGCCGGCGTGATCGGGACGAGGTCCCGCGGCCGAATGCTGCTCACGATCCCCAGCCGCGCCGCCGGGCTCTTCGCGCGCGAAAGCGCGACGAGCTTCTCGGACATCGATCGCGAATGGAGGATCGGCACGTTCGACAGCGACTCGGCGCCGCCGGCGATCGCGACGTGCTGATGGCCGAGCAGAATTTGATCGGCGGCGTCGGTGATCGCCTGATTCGCCGACGCGCAGGCGCGGCTGACCGTGAACGCCTGCACGCCTTTCGGCAGCATCGGCAGCAGCGAGATCTCGCGCGCGATGTTCGGCGCGATGACCGACTGCACCACCGTGCCGTAGACGATTGCTTCGACCGCTTCGGGGTCGAGGTCCGTTCGCTGAATCAGCTCGGCGACGGCCAGCTTTCCGAGCTCGATCGCCGAGAGATGCTTGAGCACGCTTCCGGCGCGCGCAAATGGCGTGCGCACGCCGGCAACGATCGCGACCCGTGTTCCGGGACCGCCCAGGGATG
>CBHWBX010000053.1:0-14797 GCA_966111935.1 uncultured Gemmatimonadaceae bacterium | reverse complement strand
TGCACGGAGCCGAGCAGGTAGACCGTGGCGCCGTGGGGGCCGCGGACCTTGAACCGCATGTGCTGGCCGGCGACGCGCGCCGCCGGCACTGGAGACCTGGCCACGGCCGCGTGGAGCGGAGTTGCCGCAGATACCAGGGCGAGGAACCCGGCCGTCAGGCGCTGAAACAGGCGGGAGGAAGTCATGTCCTTGAGACGATCTCCGGGGGATTTGGTCAAGTCCCGTCCCGGTCCGACAGTTCAGTTGCAAGGACGGTTGGACGTCTGTCCTCGAAAGAACGATCCTGGGATGACCATGATCCCAGGATCGTTCTTCACTTCTTGGCGATCTTGCCCCAGGTATCGCGGAGGGCCACGGTGCGATTGAAGACGAGGGCGCCCGGCTTGGAGTCGATGACGTCGCTGATGAAGTAGCCGGTGCGCTCGAACTGGTAGCGCGTTCCGATCTCGTCGTTCGCGATGCTCGGCTCGGCCTTGGCGTTCTTCACGACGACGAGCGAGTCGGGGTTGAGGACGCTCATGAAGTCCTTCCCTTCCTCGACGTCGTCCGGATCCGGAACCGTGAAGAGACGATCGTAGAGCCGGAGCTCGACGTCGAGCGCGTGCGGGGCGGAGACCCAGTGGATCGTCCCCTGAACCTTGCGGCCGTCGGGGGAATCACCGCCGCGGGTGGCGGGGTCGTAGGTGCAGCGCAGCTCGACCACGTTCCCGGCATCGTCCTTCACGACGTCGGTACAGGTGATGAAGTAGCCGTAGCGCAGGCGCACTTCACGACCGGGCGCGAGACGGAAGAACTTCTTCGGCGGATCTTCCATGAAATCGTCGCGCTCGATGTACAGCTCGCGCGAGAACGGCACCTTGCGCGAGCCGGTGAGCGGCACGTCGTGCGGATAGTACGACGCGTCGAGCTCTTCGACCTGGCCTTCCGGATAGTTCGTGATCACGACCTTGAGCGGATTCACGACGGTCATCACGCGCGGGACGCGCATGTTGAGATCGTCGCGGATCGCCGACTCGTAGGCGGCGAGCTCCGTCTGCTGCGGCTTACGCGACACGCCGGCGGTCTCGACGAACGCGCGCAGCCCTTCGGGCGTCGCGCCGCGACGACGCATGCCGGAGATCGTCGGCATGCGCGGATCGTCCCAGCCGGTCACGACGCCTTCCTCGACGAGACGGAGCAGCTTGCGCTTGCTCGTGATCGTGTACTCGAGGGCGAGACGCGAGAACTCCGTCTGCTCGGGCGGATGCTCGAAGCCGCACTCGTGGACGAGCCACTTGTAGATGTCGTTGTTGTCCTTGAACTCGAGCGTACACAGCGAATGCGTGATCCCCTCGATCGCGTCGGAGAGCGGATGCGCGAAATCGTAGAGAGGAAAGAGGCACCACGCGTCGCCCTGCCGATAGTGATGCGCGTGACGGATGCGCAGCAGGATCGGATCGCGCATGAGCATGTTCGGATGCGCGAGGTCGATCTTGGCGCGCAGCACGTGCGCGCCGTCGGGGAACTCGCCGGCCTTCATGCGCCGCAGCAGGTCGAGGTTCTCCTCGACGGTGCGATCGCGATACGGACCCGGCGTCCCCGGCACGGTCACGGTGCCGCGGTTCTCGCGGATCTCCTCGGTGCTCTGCGAGTCGACGTACGCCTTGCCCTCCGTGACGAGCAGCTCGGCGAACTCGTACAGCTTGCCGAAGTAGTCGCTCGCATAAAGCTCGGCGTCCCACTCGAAGCCGAGCCACCGGATGTCGTTCTTGATCGCCTCGACGTAGCGGATGTCTTCGGTCTCGGGATTCGTGTCGTCGAACCGCAGATTGCAGCGCCCGCCGGACTCCTGGGCGATGCCGAAGTTCAGGCAGATCGACTTGACGTGGCCGATGTGCGGAAAGCCGTTCGGCTCGGGGGGAAAGCGCGTGGCGATTGCGCGCCCGAAGCGATGCGTCGCAGCGTCGTCCGCGACCATGTCGCGGATGAAGTCGCGCTTCGTTGCCGGATTGTGGGAATCGGGGTTCGGATTCGACATCCCTTAAAGATAGCTACCCGGTATTTTTCGGCATCCCAAACCCAGTCTCAAATGACCTTCATTACCAGCCTGCTCGCCGAATTCGACCACGAGATGAAGACCACCCGCTCGCTGCTGGAGCGGGTGCCATTCGAGAATCCGGCGTGGAAGCCGCACACCAAATCGATGTCGCTCTGCGACCTGGCGTCGCACATCGCCCATCTCGCCGGTTATGGCGTGATGATCGCGGAAGTCGACGGCGTGGACATGGCCACGCGCGGCCGTTCGGAAAACTTCAAGTCGCGCGACGAGATGCTCCAGGCGTTCGACGCCAACGTCGCCAAGTCGCGCACGGCTCTCGGCGCGCTCCAGGACGAGAAGTTGAAGACGAACTGGGCGCTCCGCATGGGCGACCACGTGATCTTCGACCTGCCCCGGGCGGCGGTGATCCGGAGCATGCTGATGAATCACATGATCCATCACCGCGGCCAGCTCAGCGTGTACCTGCGCGAGAACGACGTGCCGCTGCCGTCGATCTACGGTCCGACCGCGGATACCTGAGGTAACGAAGACAAAGCGGGGCGATCTCGGTCGAGATCGCCCCGCTTTGTCGTTCCGTGAGTCAGCGCTTCGACCAGCCGCCGCGAATCACGATGCTCAGCTCGGCGCCCCAGAGCGAGCGATACGCGCTCGAGTCGCTCGGGATCAGCGCGCCGCGGCTCACCTTCGCCTGTGGAAACACTTCGGAGTTGAAGAGGCGGAACGGAAGGCCGAGGCCGGCGGAGGTGATCCAGCCACGGCCGACGACGTCCTGGCGCTGCCGGGCCTTCGCCTCGAAGAGCGGCTGCAGCTGGTACCCGTGGCCGATCGGCAGCGACGTGCTGATGCCGCCGAGGGCGAGGTTCTGCCATCCGACCGTCGTCACCGTGTCGCGAATGCTTGTGCCGTCGAGCACGTTGATCACCGGGAGCGTGAGCTCGCCGTGCGCGCGCCAGAGATCGGCGGCGTAGATCGACCAGGCGCCGACGGCGTACGACAGATCGGCGCGCATGCGCGTGCCGGACTGGAAGAGATTCTTCCGATCGAGGCGATCGACGGAGGAGCTCTGCGCGGTCAGGCCGGCGTCGAAGCGGCCGCCGGCGACGTCCATCCCGAGCCCGAGCCGCGCCCGCGTCTCGTTGCCCGGCGAGTAGCGAACGGTGGTGTCGGAGCGCGGATCGAAGCCGCCGACGAAGCGATAGCTCACGCCCATGGTGTAGCGCGCGCGCCCGACCTCGTGCGCCGCCGAGAGGCCGGCCGTCGCTGACGCGCCCGAGCCCCAGTTGCCTTCGCGAAAGCCGAGCAGGTCGCTCGACAGCACGTTCGCGACGACCGCTTCCGCGGGCGAATGGCGCTCCACACCGGTCGGAAGATTCACGCCGAGGGCGGCAACGACCCACGGCGTCGCGCTCCAGCGGAGGCGGAGCCAGGAGTCGACGGGACCGCGGAGATCGAACGTCTCCGCGCCGATGCGCACGCGGCCGGCGGCGTAGGCCGCGTAGCCGTCGAGGACGACGGTGCGCGAGAGCTGCGCCTGATAGGCGAGCGGCACGAGGGCGAGGCGCGCCGAATTCACGTCGCTGCCGGCGCCGAAGTTGAAGTTCTGGACGTGCACGCCCGAGGCGGCGCTCGCATTGCTGATCTGCTGCGCCCCGGCGGCGCGTCCGAGCAGCGCGGCGCACGCGACGGCGGCGGCAAAAGCGGCGCGCGTCATGGGCGTCCCACCTTGAACACGATCGTCGCCGTCGTCGGCGAGGTGCCGGCGCGTCCCGCGGCGTCGGCGGTCGGGCTGCGGAAGGAGTTCTGGAAGAGGGAGCCTTCGGGCACCGCGCCGGCGCGGATCATGTCGGTGCCGGGGATCGGCACGACCTCGTTCACCGTCTGGCCGATCACGCCGCCGAGTCCCACCGAGCGATCGCTGACGTTGATCGGCTCGACGCGGAGCCGTCGCACGACGAACGGCGAGCCGGGGGCGACGGGACCGATCTCATAGCGGAGCGCGGCCACCGGCGCCGTCGCCGGCGGGGCGATCGCGCACGCGCCGAGCGCCACCGCGCCGAGCGGCGCGGCCTTCCGCAGCATTACTAAAACGCTCATCAGATTCTTCATATACTCACCCCTTCCGCACTACGGATGAATGCCGAGGACGATCGCCGTCCAGGACTTGCTGCTCGAGTTCGCGGTGACCGTGGTCTTCTCCACCGTCGAGGTCGCGCCGGTCGTGAACTTGTCGATGTCCGCCGTCAGCACGCCGATCGCGTTCGCGTTGTTGGCGCCGGCGGTGGTGTTCTTGAACAGATCGCTCGGCCCGTTGGAACTGCCGGTCGTCATTCCCCATTCCGAGATCGACGGCGTCGTGCTCGAGAGGGCGATGTTCTGGAGGTAGAAGTAGAGCAGCGTGTGCGACTGCGCCGTCATGTCCGGCCCCGTCGGCGCCGTCATCGTCGCGCTCATGCCCGTCGCCGACGTGATCGACGGCGCCGAGCTGTCGACGTTCTTGTAGGCGACGAGGGTGATGATGCTCTTCTCCGTCCCCGTCCAGCTGAATCCGTACGCCGTCGCCCGACCGACGTCGGCCGACGTGGCGATCTTGTAGAAGACCGTCGTCTGGAACTGGTTCTGGCTGTCCTGGTTGTTCTGGACCGCCGGGAGCGCCGTGAAGCCGTCCGCCGACGTGATCGTCTTCGCCGTGCCGCCGTTCGTGATCGCGACCGGGATGACGATGATGTCGCCGACGTTTACGCTGCTGCACGGCAGCACCGACGCCGTGGTCGAGTTCGAGTTCGAGTTACCGTTGGTCTGACACTGCAAGCGCTCCGACGGGCCGGTCGTCGTCCCCGACGCGATCGCGGAGTACGGGCCGGTGCCGACCGAGTTCTTCGCCGCGACGCGGAAGTCGTACGCCGTCGAGTTCACGAGGCCGGTGATGCTGTACGACGTCGTCGTCTGCGCGGTGTGGCTCACGACCGTCCACGTCGACGTGCTCTGCTTCTTGTACTCGATCACGTAGTCGGTGATCGCCGCGCCGCCGTTGCTCGCCGGTGCCGTCCAGGTGAGCGATCCGGTGTGCGACGTCGCCGACACCTGGTTGAGCGCGACACCAAGGCTCGTCGGCGCGCCCGGCGCACCCGGCGTCCCCGTGGTCGTCGTCGATGCCGCGCCAGTGCCGTTCGCGTTCACCGCCGACACGCGGAAGGTGTAGGTCGTTCCGTTCGTGAGCCCGGTGATCGTCGCCGACGTCGCGGCCGACGGCGTGTGTGAGAACGTCGTCCAGCTCGTGCCACCGTTCGAGCTATACTCGATCACGTAGTCGGTGATCGACGCGCCGCCATTGTTCGCCGGCGCGCTCCAGCTCAGCGCCGCCTGCGCTGTCCCCGGCGTGGCGACGAGGTTCGTGGGCGCATCGGGCGCGCCGACCGGTGTTGCCGTCGCTGTCGCCGACGCGGTGCCCGTGCCGACGCCGTTGATCGCCGACACGCGGAAGGTGTAGAGCGTGCCGTTCGTCAGCCCCGTCACCGTGATCGACGTCGCCGTCGACGCGGTGTGCGCGAAGGTGCTCCAGGACGTGCCGCCGTTCGCGCTGTACTCGAGGAGGTAGTTCGTGATCGCCGAGCCGCCATTGCTCGCCGGCGCGGTCCAGGTCAACGGCACCTGGGCGCTCTGGTTCGATGTCGCCGCAAGGCCTGTCGGCGCACCGGCCACGTTCGCAATCGTCACGGCGACCGGGCTGTTCTGAATGCTCGTCCCACCGATCTTCGCCGAAATGTTCGCCGTGCCATTGCTGCCGGGCGCGGTGAACGTCGCGGTGCAGACACCGTTGGTGCAGCTCACGGTGCCGATCGAGCCGAGGTCCGTCGCCAGCGCGATGCTGCTCGGAGTCGCAGTCGTGACGACATTGCCGAAGGCGTCCTTCACGGTGACGGTGATCGTCGTGGTACCGCCGGTGCTGAGTCCCGTCGAACCGACGCTCAACGCGCTCGTACTCGCACTCGGCGCGCCCGCGGTCGGTGCGATGGACTGCGTCGTGGAGGTCAGACCCGTCGACGCAAAGGTGAGGGTGTAGGTCGATCCTGCCGTTCCAGCGATGCCGACGTTGGTGAACGTGGCGACACCGCTCACCGCTGCAACGGTGGAAGTACCGACGATGGTACCGCCATTGTCGACGGTCATCGTCACGTTCGCGGTGCTGCTCGTCACGACGTTGTGGCTGGCGTCGCGAATCTGCACGACCGGCTGCGTCGTGAACGCCGCGCCGCTCGCGGCTCCTGACGCGTTGGTCGAGAGCGCGAGCTCCGCGGCAGCCCCGACGCTGAGGCTGATCGCTGCCGTGTTCGTGAAGTTCGTTCCGCCGAGCTTCGGCTGGATCGTCACGGTTCCCGGCGTGCTGCCCGCCGTGTACGTCGCGCTATACGTGCCGTCGTTGTTGTCGGTGACGCTTCCGACGCTCCCCGCCGACGGTGTCGCGAACGTCACGCTCGCCCCGCCCGTCGTGAGGTTGTTGCCGTTCGCATCCTTGAGACGCACGGTCAGCGTCGACGTCGCACTGCCGTTCGCCGTGAGCGACGTCGGGCTCGCGCTCACGGTCGACGTCGTCGCCGACGCCGCACCAACGGTGCCCGTGGCGTTGATCGTCGCGCTCGCGTAGCCGCTCGCCGACGCGGTCAGCGAGTTTGCGCCGGCCGTGGTGCCGAGCGTCCAACTGCCGATGGTCGCGATGCCGCTCGCATCGGTCGTCGCCGAGCCGCCCGTGATCGAACCATTGCCTGAGGCGACGCTGAAGGTCACCGACACGCCCTGCACCGGATTGCTGTTCGCGTCGAGGGCCTTCACGCTCGGCGCGGTCGCCACCGCGCTCCCCGCGACGGCTGTCTGATTGTTGCCGCCATTCACCGCGAGCTGCGGCGTGGCGCCGGCCGTCGGCGTCGCCGTCGCAACCGGCGAGGGCGAACCCGTACCCACGCTGTTCACCGCGCTGACGCGGAAGTCGTAGCTCGTTCCATTGGTCAGGCCGGTGACGACGGCCGCCGTCGCCGTCGACGCCGTGTGATTGAAGGCCGTCCAGGTCGCACCGGCGCTCGGCTTGTATTCAATCATGTAGTCCGTGATCGACGCGCCGCCGTTGCTCGACGGCGCCGTCCAGCTCAACGACACCTGCGCCGCACCCGGCGTTGCGCCCAGCGACGCCGGCGCGCCGCCGACACTCGCCACCGTCACGGTGGCGGGGCTGCCCGAGAGACTCAGGCCCCCGATCTTTGCGGTGATCGTTGCCGTGCCACTGCCATTCGGCGCCGTAAACGTCGCCGTGCAAACGCCGTTCGTGCAGCTCACCATCCCAATCGATCCGAGATCGGTCGCGAGCGTGAAGCTGCTCGGCGTCGCCGCGGTGACGACGTTGCCAGAGGCATCCTTCACGGTGACCGTGATCGTCGTCGTTCCGCTTGCATTGAGGCTTGTCGAGCCGACGCTCAATGTGCTCGTGCCGACCGACGGCGCACCGGCCGTCGGGGTGATGCCCTGCGTCGTCGAGGTCAGACCGGACGAAGCGAAGGTGAGCGTGTAGCTCGTACCCGCCGTGCCGCTGATCCCGACGTCGGTGAACGTCGCCACACCGTTCACTGCCGTCACCGTCGCGGTGCCGAGAGTAGTGCCGTTCGCGTTCACCGACATCGTTACGCTGGCGGTACTGCCGGTGACGACATTGTTGCCGGCGTCACGAATCTGCACGACCGGCTGGGTCGAGAAGGCCGTGCCGCTCGCCGCGCCCGACGCATTCGTCGAGAGGTAGAGCTGCGTCGCGCTGCCGACGGTCAGGCTGATCGTTGCCGTGTTCGTGAGATTGGTACCGCCGAGCTTCGGCTGGATCGTTACGCTGCCGGCGATGCTGCCGGCCGTATACGTCGCGGTGTAGGTACCGTCGTTGTTGTCGGTGGCGCCACCGATGCTTCCCGCCGACGGAGTCGCGAAGGTCACGCTCGCGCCGCCAGTCGTCAGGTTGTTTCCGTTCGCGTCCTTGAGGCGAACGGTGATCGTAGACGTCGCGCTGCCGTTTGCCGTGAGCGAGGTCGGGCTCGCAGACACGCTCGACGTCGTCGTCGACGCAACACCGACCAAGCCGGTCGCGTTCACCGTCGTGCTCGCATACCCGCTCGCCGACACCGTCAGCGAGTTTGCGCCCGCGGTCGTGCCGAGCGTCCAGCTACCAACCGTCGCGATGCCGCTGGCGTCCGTCGTCGCCGAGCCACCGCTTACCGATCCGCCGCCGGAAGCAATGGCAAACGTCACCGACAGGCCGGACACTGGATTGTTGTTCGCGTCCGTCGCCTTCACGCTCGGCGCGGTCGCCACTGCACTACCGGAGGTCGCCGTCTGATTGTTGCCGCCGTTCACCGTGAGGTGCGGCGTACCGCCGGCCGTCGGCGTCGCGCTTGCAACGGACGACGCCCCACCGGTGCCGACACCATTCACTGCACTCACGCGGAAATCGTAGCTCGTGCCGTTCGTGAGGCCCGTGACGGTGATCGCCGTCGTGGTCGAAGCGGTATGGCTGAATGCCGACCAGGTCGATCCGGCCGTCGGCTTGTACTCAATGAAGTAGTCGGAGATCGGCGAGCCACCATTGCTCGCCGGTGCGGTCCAGCTCAGCGCCACCTGCGCCGCACCCGCGCTCGCGGCGAGCGCCGTCGGCGCGCCAGCGACGCTTGCGACCGTAACCGCGACAGGACTGCCGGAAACGCTCGTGCCGCCGATCTTGGCGCTGATGTTCGCCGGGCCCGCAATGCTCGGCGCGGTGAAGGTCGCGGTACAGACGCCGTTCGTGCAGCTCACGGTACCGATCGATCCGACGTCCGTCGCCAGAGTGAAGACGCTTGGCGTCGCCGTCGTGACGACATTGCCGAAGGCGTCCATTATCGTGACCGTGACCGTGGCGGTACCGTTCGCATTCAACGTCGTCGAGCCGACGCTCAACGTGGTCTGGCTCGCGTCCGGCGCGCCCGCCCTCGGCGTGATGAGCTGCGTCGCCGACGTCAGCCCCGCCGAAGCAAACGTGAGCGTGTAGCTCATGCCCGCGGTACCGCTGATGCCGACGTTGGTGAACGTCGCCACCCCATTGATCGCCGCCACGGTGCTCGTGCCGACGACGGCGCCGTTCGAGCTCACCGACATCGTCACGTTCGCCGTGCTGCCGCCGACGAGGACGTTGCTTGCGTCGCGAATCTGCACGACCGGCTGCGTCGTGAAGGCGGCGCCGCTCGCCGAGCCCGATGCGCTCGTGGTGAGCACGAGCTGCGTCGCGGTGCCCGCGGTCAGGCCGATCGTCGCGGTGTTCGTGAAGCTCGTTCCGCCGAGCTTCGGCTGGATCGTCACGTTCCCCGCCGCGCTGCCGGCGGTGTACGTCGCGCTATAGGTGCCGTCGTTGTTGTCGGTGACGGGGCCGATGCTTCCCGCCGACGGCGTCGCGAACGTCACGGTCGCGCCGCCCGTCGTGAGGTTGTTGCCGTTCGCATCCTTGAGACGCACGGTCAGCGTCGACGTCGCACTGCCGTTCGCCGTGAGCGACGTCGGGCTCGCGCTCACGGTCGACGTCGTCGCCGACGCCGCACCAACGGTGCCCGTGGCGTTGATCGTCGCGCTCGCGTAGCCGCTCGCCGACGCGGTCAGCGAGTTTGCGCCGGCCGTGGTGCCGAGCGTCCAGCCGCCGACGGTCGCGATGCCGCCCGCGTCAGTCGTCGTCGTGGCGCCGGTGACCGAGCCGCCGCCCGAGGCGACGCTGAACGTCACCGACACGCCCTGCACCGGATTGTTGTTCGCGTCGAACGCCTTCACGCTCGGCGCGTTCGCCACCGCGGTGCCCGCGACGGCCGTCTGACTGTTGCCACCATTCACCGCGAGCTGCGGCGTGCCGCCGGCGGTCGGTGTCGCGTTCACCGGCGACGACGGCGCGCTCGTGCCGATCGCATTCACCGCCGATACGCGGAAGCGATACGCGGTGCCGTTCGCGAGACCGGTGACGACGATGTTCGTCGCCGTCGACGGAGCGTGCGCGAATGTCGTCCAGGTGACGCCGTCGATGCTGTACTCGATCAGGCAGTTGGTGATCGGCGAGCCGCCGTTCGACGGCGCCGTCCAGCCCAGCGACACCTGCGCATTGCCTGGAGTCGCCGTGATCCCCGTGACCACGCCCGGCACCGCCGACACGGCGATGCTCGGCGCGCTCGTCACCGGCGTGCCGCCGACGCTCACACCGATCGCCGCGGTGCCGCTCGACGCCGGCGCGGTGTAGGTCGCGGTGCAGACGCCGTTCGTGCAGGTCACCGTACCGATCGTGCCGATCGACGATGAGAGCGCGATACCGCTCGGCGTGACGTTCGTGACGATGTTGCCGTACGCGTCGCGCACGGTGATGGTGATCGTCGTCGTGCCGTTCGCGTTCAGCGACGTGCTGCCGACGCCGACGGTCGTCGTCGTCGCGCTCGGCGCGCCCGGCTGGATCGTCACCGTCGCCGACGACGTGAGCGGCTGGCCGCCGAGCGCCGCCGTGAGCAGCGCCGTCCCGGTGGTCTGCGGCGCCGTGAGCGTCGCGGTGTAGCTGCCGTTGCCGTTGTCGACAACGCTGCTCACCGTGCCGAGCGTGCTCGCGATCGTGACGACGCCGCCCGAAGTCGTGAGCGCGTTGCCATTGCCGTCGCGCAGCTGGATCGTGACGGTGATCGGCGTCGCCGCCCCGGCGGTGATCGTCGTCGCGCTGACATTCATCGTCGAGCCGGTCGACGACGGCGTGCCCGCGGTGGCCGTAGCCGTGAACGTCGTCGACAAATTGCCGACGGTCGCGGTGAGCGTGTTCGTCCCCGCACCGGTGCCGAGCGTCCATCCGCCGGCGCTTGCGACGCCGTTCGCATCGGTCGTCACCGTCACATTCGTCACCGAGCCATTGCCTGCCGTGACGGCGAAGGTGACGGTCGCGCCGGCGACCGGATTACCGTCGGCGTCGAGTACGCGCACCGACGGAATCGTCGACACCGCGGTGCCCGCCTGTCCGACCTGCGTCGCACCGCTCACCGCGGCGATCGACGCCGGGGCACCGGCGACCAGCGTGACGCGCGCCGTGACCGGAATCAGCTGGCCCGACGAGAAGGTGATGTTGCGATCGCCGAGTCGGCCGCCGAGCGACATCGTGCTGTACGTCGCGAGACCGGTGGCCGCGACCACGGTCGCGCTGTTGCCGGCGATCGAGCCGCTGTCCGGCGTGGCGGTGATCGTCGGCGTCGCGCGCAACGCCCGGTTGCCGAACGCGTCGACGACGCGCACGATCGGCTGCGTCGAGAGCGCGACGCGATTCTGCGCCGGCGAGCTTGGCTGACGCTCGATCTCGAGCGCGTACGGCGCGCCGCTGACGGCGGTCGCCGAGACGGTGATCGGGCTGCCGGCGAGCGAATCGGCGCGCGCCGAGACGTGGTACGCACCCGGCGTGCGGCCGAGCGTCACCTGCGTCTGCGCGACGCCTTCATTATTCGAAGTTGTGTTGGCGACGGAAAGCGAGGCGCCGTCGGCAGCCGAGAACTGCACGGGCACGCCGCCGACCGGGTTGCCGGCGCGATCGACCGTGCGCACCGCGAACGGCTGCGCGAGCCGGTGACCCACCGTATCCGTCTGTGCATCGCCGCCGACCAGCTTGAGATCGCTCGCCGACGGATCGACCACCAGCGACGCGCGGCCGCTGAGGGTATCGAGGGTAGCGATGATCGACGTCGCGCCGCGCGCCACCGCTGTCGCGACGCCGCTCGGGCTGACCGTGGCGATGTTCGACGCCGACGACGACCAGGACACCAGCACATTCGGCACGACGTTGCCCGCGCTGTCACGCGCGGTGGCGACGAACGCCTGCGTCGTACCGAGCGTCCGCAGCGTCGCCGCCGACGGCGAGACGTCGAGTCGCGCGACACGCGCATCCTGCGGCTTCACCCGGAAGGTCGCCGTGCCGCGAATCGCGGTATCGTTCGCCGCGCGCGCCGTCACTGTCGTCTGGCCGACGCGCATCCCCTGCACCGTCGCCGTCGACACGAAGCTGCCGATAGCCTGATCGGCGATCGACCAGAGCACCGGCTCGTTGGGAATCGCATTGCCGTTCTTGTCGACGACCGTCGCCGTGTAGACGCCGATGTCGCCGACCTTGTTCACCTCGAGGTTCGCCGGCGTGATGATGATCCCCGCGCGCTTCGCGAGGACCTTCACGCTCGCCGTATCGGCGAGGGTACCGACGGCGGCGACGACGCGCGCCGTGCCCGACGCCTTGCCGATGATCTTGCCGCCGTTGTCGATCGTCGCGGTGGCCGCGTCGAGCGAGCTCCAGATGATGCGCGTGCTCGCGCTGCCGCCGTCCACCGACGCCGTCGCGACGACACTGTCGCCTTCGACGATGTCGTGGATCGGCTTGGCGATGCGCACGCCGCGCACGTCGAAGTTGTCGAGCGGTCCGGGATAGAGGTCGATGTCGACCTGGCGGAAATCGCCCGGAGCGAGCGGAAGGGACGGGATGCGTCCAGAGTACTGCACGATCTCGCCGCCGGCGCCGCGGTTCGCGAGCTCCAGCGTCATGCGCGTCTTCGTCGCGCGAGCGCCGGGCAGCTGTACGCTCAGCGAGAAATCGAAGGCGCTCTTGGTGGGATCGAGATTCTGGTCGACCGAGCCGACGGTCGCGTTGCTCTCGTCATAGACGCGCGCGCGAATGAAGTTGATCGGCTGGGAATTCGGCGCGCCGAGGTAGACGACGCGGGTGTTGAGCGCGAGAGCGGCGGAGAAGGACGCGCCGGAGGGCGAGAGTCGGCTCGTTGGCTCGGTGATTCCATGGTCGCTACAGGAGGCGACGGGAAGGCCGAGCAGCGCACAGCACGCAGCGATGTAGGCCGCAGCGCGACGCGCGCGGCGCTTCGTTGGAAACGACACAGGAGGGTTCTCGATTCCAGCAGGCGTGCCGTCGTCGGACGCGCCATGCGATTGAGGCGACTCCTCGGTCGAGAAAGCCGCCTTGGGGCAGGATACTGGACGCTACAAAAAAATTCAGCCGACGGAGTAAGGTATTGTCTCCGTCGGCGAATTCATCATTACGATTTTGTCAGCTTCGGACTATTTGAAGCGCATCCCGTTCGGCGCGATCTCGCCCGACTTCGGAATCCGCGCCGGCGCCGACGGCGCCTTCACCGGCGGCTTTCCGCCCGAGCGTACCGCGCGCTGCTGCGGCGAGTCGGTCACGCCCTTCTTCATGGTAAGGGCGATGCGGTTTCGCTCGAGGTCGACCGACATCACCTTGACCTTCACCTTCTGCCCGACGCTCACGACGGCGTTCGGATCGGCAACGTACCGGTCGGCGATCTGCGAGACGTGGACGAGCCCGTCCTGGTGGACGCCGATGTCGACGAAACAGCCGAAAGCGACAATGTTCGTGACGACGCCCTCGAGCTCCATGCCTTCGACGAGATGCTTCGGCTCGGTGACGTCCGCCCGGAACGCGGGCGGCTCGAACGCTTGACGCGGATCGCGCCCCGGCTTCTTGAGCTCCGAAAGAATGTCCTGGAGCGTCGGCAGGCCGACGTCGTCGGACACGTACTTCTTGAGCTCGAGCTTCTGGAGCTGCTGCTCGTTGCCGATGAGATTCTCGAGCGGCAGGCCAATGTCGCTCGCCATCCGTTCGACGAGGGCGTAGCGCTCCGGATGGACCGCCGAGGCGTCGAGCGGATGCTGGGCCCCGCGCACGCGGAGGAAGCCGGCCGCCTGCTCGAACGCCTTCGCCCCAAGGCGCGGCACTTCCGTGAGATCCTTGCGCGACGCGAAGCCGCCCTTGGTATCGCGCGCCTTCACGATGTTCGCGGCGAGCGACGGGCCGATGCCCGCTACATATGAAAGGAGCGACACCGACGCCGTGTTGATCTCGACGCCGACGCGGTTCACGCAGCTTTCCACGATCTCATCGAGTCGCGCCTTCAGGCGCGGCTGCGAAACGTCGTGCTGGTACTGGCCGACGCCGATCGACTTCGGATCGATCTTCACGAGCTCGGCGAGCGGATCCTGGAGGCGGCGTGCGATCGACACCGCGCCGCGCAGCGACACATCGAGGTCGGGCAGTTCGTCGCGCGCGAGCTCGCTCGCCGAGTAGACCGACGCGCCCGACTCATTGACGACGACCACCTGCGGCTTCGCGAGCTTGCGCTCGGTGAGAATGTCGCGCGTCAGCGTCTCGGTCTCACGCGACGCCGTGCCGTTGCCGATCGAGATCAGATCGGGGTTGAAGCGCGCGACGTAGGCGAGCAGCGATTGAGCAAAGCGCTCGGGCTGATGGAGATAAAACGTATCCGTCGCGACGACCGCCCCCGTCTTCGACACGACGGCGACCTTCACGCCCGTGCGGAAGCCCGGATCGAGTCCGATCACGACGCGCTCGCCCGCGGGCGGAGCGAGGAGGAGTTGCTCGAGATTCCGGCCGAAGATCGAGATCGCTTCTTCGTCGGCGCGGGTCTTCAGCTCGACGCGGAGGTCGACTTCGACGGCCGGCGCGATCAGGCGCTTGTAGGCGTCCTGAACGACGAGCCGCATCTGATCGCCCGCCTTGTTCGTCGACGCGTAGGTCAGCTCCATGTCGCCGACGATGCGCTCCGCCGGCGCGTCGATCGACCAGACGAGGAAGCCTTCCGCTTCGCCGCGGCGAATCGCGCGCATGCGGTGCGACGGCAGATCCTTGAGCGGCTGCGAGAACTCGTAGTAGTCCTGGAA
>CBHWBX010000052.1:0-14901 GCA_966111935.1 uncultured Gemmatimonadaceae bacterium | reverse complement strand
CCGTTCATGGTCGCCGTTCATGGTCGCCGTTCATGGTCGCCGTTCATGGTCGCCGCTCACGACTTCCTCCAAGCACACTTCCTGCAAGTCCAGCCCGCCGCAATGCCTCGTACGCCTCTCATCCCGCTCTTAGCCGCCCTTTCCCTCGCCTGCGCGAAGAAACCGGCTACCACTTCCGCGTCCGGCGGTTGTGACCCCGACATCAAGCTCCCCCCCGGCTTCTGCGCCGTCGTCTTTTCCGACAGCGCCGGCCCGGCGCGACACATGGTTGTGCGGAAGAACGGCGACGTCATCGTCGGCGTGCTCGACCAGCGGCGGGTGACGGGTGGCGTCCTCATGTTGCGCGACGCCAACAAGGACGGGCATGCGGACGCCGAGGGGCGGTTTGGCGATACGGGCGTCCATGGCGTCGTCCTCGACGGCGATTCGACCCTGATCGTCTCGACCGCGTCGTCGGTCGTTCGCTATCGCCTCACCGATTCGCTCGCGCCGCGCAAGCGCGTCGACACGCTGATCAACGGCCTCGCCGTGCGGCCGATCCCGTCGCACAGCCTTGCCATCGACCTCCGCGAAAACCTGATCGTCAACATTGGTGCGGCCTCGAACGGGTGCGCGGCGAAGGAAGCGCCGGAGGCGCCGGGGCGCGAGCCCTGTCCGGAGCTCGAGACGAGCGGCGGGATCTGGAAGTTCCGGATGGACAAGATCAACCAGACCATGAAGGACGGGACGCGCCTGGCGACGGGGCTGCACAATGCGATCGCTCTCGCCGTGAACCCGGCCGACACGATGGTCTACGCCGTGTCGGACGGGCGCGACGGGCTGCACGACCTCTGGCCGAAGCTGTACAGCACGGAGGAGAGCGCCTCGGAACCGGCCGAGGAGATGATTCGCATTCAGTCCGCGCGGGCGGACTTCGGCTGGCCGTACTGCTATTACGATTATCTAAAGCAGGAGCGTGTCGTCGCCCCCGAGTACGGCGGCGACAAGACGCGCACCGACCGTTGCGAGCGCCTCATCCAGCCGCTCGTCGTCTTCCCCGCCCACTGGTCGCCGATGGCGATGGCGTTCTACAACGGGAAGATGTTCCCCGCGCAGTATCGCGGCGGCGCGTTCATCGCCTTGCACGGCTCCTCGCAGCGCGCGCCACTCGCCGAGGAGGGGTTCGTCGTCGTCTACCAGCAGTTCAAGGACGGGATGGCCGGCGACTACACGGCGTTCGCGACCGGATTCAATGGCGGCTCGACGACCGCGCAGAGCGCCGCGCATCGTCCGTCGGGGCTCGCCGTCGGACCGGACGGCGCGCTCTACGTGAGCGACGACAAGGGCGGCCGGATCTGGAAGATCACCTACAAGGCGCCCTGAGTTGTCGCTGCGCTGAGCTGTCATCTTGAGCGCAGCGAAGGTCCCCCGTTTCCTCGGTTGGTTCTATCGTAGCTCTGTCGGGCCGTCCTCTTCGACGCGCCGCGGCTGCAGCGAGAGGTGGCGGTAGTGGACGATCTCCGCTCGCCGTAGCATCAGCTTGAGCGCGGCGTTGGGGAACGTCTCCCACTCCGGCGGACAGGGCGCGAGCCGCCGGCGCTCCTCGCTCGACTCGAACACCAGCCATCCGTGCGCGTAGGCCGCGGGCAGTGCCTCGATCCGGCCGTAGATGAGCGCGTCGGGCGTCACCTTGAACGCCGTCCAGTCCCGATTGGATTCGTCGCGAAAAGTCCGCATCGCGCCCGAGCGGAGGCAAGAACCGAACCTCCTGTGACCCAGATCACCAAAAATTTACGTACCGCCGGGCTCGGCGGCACACAACCATGTCGCCGTCGTGAGAATTCTCATATAATGGCGCCATGTCCACCAACGCCATGCGAGAAGTCGAAGTCTTCGGCCGACGCTTCCTCGCCGAGAAGACCGACGCCGGCTGGAAGACCTACCTGCCGAGCAACGACGGCAAGTTCCGCGGCGCACCGGCCGGCGCGATCCCGTCATTCGTCCAGACGGAAGAGGATTTCCTGCAGTACCTCGCGGACCTCTATCACGAGGATGCGCGCCCGGATCGGCAGGCGGTCCGATGGATTCGATGAGAATCACCTGTCTCGGCTCGGCACGCTGCTCTTCGGCGTTCGCGTGGAACGACTTTTAGAGGTCTCCGCATGAAAACTGTTTTGTCAGTATCGAAGGTCGCCGTTCTCGCCGGGGCGTTGAGCATCGCGGTCGGCTGTCATTCCGACGACATCACCGGCTTCACACCCGCCGACTTCAATCGGCCTGTCGAGATCGCAGTCGGTAAGCGCTTCGACATTACCGCTCGCGAGATGGCGCAAGGACCCTACGCGACTCCCCCTGCGATCTCGTCGAGTGCCGTCGTCTTTCTCGGCGACGAGTATCCCAAGCAGGAGCCGACTCCCGGCGGTGCGCTGCACACCTTCCACTTCCGCGCAGATCGCGCGGGAACGGCCGTGATCTCGCTGACGCCGCGAAATGGACCGGCGATGAACGACACCGTCGTGGTGAGGTGACGAATGCACGAACCCCGGTAGCGCTCGGCCGCGCTACCGGGGTTTTCGTCGCCCGCTGCCTTGGGAGTCTGACGAGCGACGCTCGACCTAGCGGAGCGCCGAGTGGTACACGTTGGTCGGGACGAGGCGGAGGAGCGTCCCCTTCGGGTTGCCCGCGCCGTCCACCTCGAGATCGAGCACCCCGGTCGCTTCGCCGTCGATGAGCGTCGCTGCGCTCGTCCACGTGCGGCCGCTGCCGAGTGCCTGAACGCGGAGCACCAAGCCGGTCGCCTGAAGATGCTGCGCGGCAACCGGGATCGAGCGCGTGCCGCCGGCCGGAACCGTCGTCAGCCACGTCGCCTTGCCGCTCTCGCTGACGGCGAAGACGCCCGCGTCGTACGCGCCAAAGTTGCGCGCGAAGACGGACGTGACCGCCGGGACGGGAGCCTGGGCGACGGGCGCCGGAGCAATCCGGGTGCTCGACGCGGTCTGACAGGCGGCCATCCCGACGAGCATGGCGGTGATGGTGAGGCGGCTCAGCGGGTTACGCATCGGAGCTCCGGGGAAAGAATTGGGTTCTATTACCACAACCGGGGCGACGCCGCCGGTGAACACAATATTTACGACTCTTGCCGGATGCGGAAGTAAGTTGTATATCCACAGCGTGTTATGCGGTTGACGACTGTCAACGGAAAGTTTGTAAATCCGTCAATTCTGTAAATGAGCCAGCCCGTCCACCTCGGTCCTCGCATCCGCGCTGCCCGCGCCACCCTGGGCCTCTCTCAGCGCGCCCTCGCCGACCGCGTCGGCATCTCGCCGAGCTATCTGAACCTCATCGAGGCGGACCGGCGGCCCGTCACCACCGACCTCCTCCTCAAGCTCGCCCGCGTCCTCGACCTCGATCTCCGCTCGCTCGGCGCCGACGACGCGGAGCTCATCGGCGCGATCACCGACCTCGCGACCGATCCGATGTTCGAGGACTTCAGCGTCAGCGCCGCCGAGATCCGGCAGTTCGTCGCCGCGTCGCCGAACATCGCGCGGATGATGCGGCAGCTTCACAGCCAGCACCTCGACAGTCGCCACGGGCTCGAGACGCTGCGCGGACATCTGCTGGAGCAGGAGCCGAACGCCGGCGGCGCGCGCCTCGCCTCGGAGCAGGTCTCCGACTTCTTCGAGCGCAACGAGAACTACTTCCCGACGCTCGAGTCGGCGGCCGAAGAGCTATGGAAGGACGGCGCGCTCGAGGAGGACACGCTGTTCGCCGACCTCAAGGCGTACGCCGAACAGCAGCTTGGCATCACCATCCGCAGCCGCACCCCCGCGGCGATGCGCGGCGTCATTCGACGGTACGATCCGGAGCGCCGCGAGCTGCATCTGTCGGAAGGGCAGCGCGGCAACAGCCGCACCTTCCAACTCGCCGCGCAGATCGGGCTCATTCGCTTCGGCGCGGCGATCGATCAGCTGATCGACGACCCGACCTTCCGCGCCCAGGGCGCCCCCGAGCTCTGTCGTGCCGCGCTCGCGAACTACTTCGCCGCCGCGGTCGTGATGCCCTATGAGACTTTTCTCATCGCCGCCGAAGCCGCGCGCTACGACGTCGAGCTGCTGAGCCGCCGCTTCGGCAGCGGGTGGGAGCAGACCTGCCATCGTCTCACGACGCTGCGGCGTCCCGGCGCCGAGGGGGTGTCGTTCCTGCTCCTGCGCGTCGACATGGCCGGAAACATCTCGAAGCGATTGAGCGCCGCCGGCGTGCGCCTGCCGCGCTTCAGCGGGCTGTGTTCATTGTGGAACGTCCACGCCGCGTTCTCGCAGCCGGGGCGCGTGCGCGTCCAGGTGTCCGAGCTGCCTGAAGGCGCGACGATTCTCTCGATCGCGCGCACGGTACGCCGGGACACGCCGTATCGCGCGCCGGAGATCCTCCACTCCGTCGGCATCAGCTGCAGCATCGCCGACGCCGGGCGCACCGTCTACGCCGACCATGTGCGCCTCGACGGCGCGGAGACCGCCGTACCGATCGGCTACACCTGCCGTCTCTGCGAGCGGCTCGACTGCGCCGCGCGCGCCTTTCCCTCCGTACGCGCGCCGCTCAACGTCGACGCGAACGTGCGCAGTCTGCCATTTTTCGTCCTGTCCGACGAACCGGAAGAATGAGCTCGATGCACATCAACACTCCTTTGATTCGCTCGCTCGCGATGCGCGGCGATTCCGATCGCACGATCTGGCTGAAGATGGACGCGCTACAGCCGAGTGGATCGTTCAAGCTCCGCGGCATCGGCGCGGCGTGCGCGCAGCACGCGCGGGAAGGGAAGCGCCGCTTCGTGTCGTCGTCGGGCGGCAACGCGGGCATCGCGGTTGCGTACGCGGGACGTGAGCTGAGCATTCCCGTCTCGGTGTACGTGCCGCAGACCACGACCGAGACCGCGAAAGCGCTCATCCGGCAGCAGGGCGCCGAGGTGATCGTGCACGGCGCGTCGTGGCAGGAAGCGAACGCGCTCGCGCAATCGATGGTCGAAGGCGACGTCGCGTTCATCCATCCGTTCGACGACCCGCTCCTCTGGACGGGCCACGCGACGATGATCGACGAAGTCGTTGCCGTGGGCGCGGAGTTCGACGCGGTCGTCCTCTCCGTCGGCGGCGGTGGCCTGATGTGCGGCGTTGCCGAAGGCCTCGAGCGGAATGGACTCGGTAACACGCCGATCATCGCCGTCGAGACGCGCGGCGCCGACTCGCTCGCCGCGGCGATGGCCGCCGGGCATCGCATCGAGCTTCCGTCGATCGCGAGCATCGCCACGTCACTCGGCGCGCGCCGCGTCTGCGAGCGGGCGTTCGCTCTCGCGTTGGGGGGTCGGGTGCAGAGCGTCGTCGTCAGCGACGCGGATGCCGTGGATGCCTGTATGCGTTTTCTAAACGACCATCGCGTGCTCGTCGAGCCGGCGTGCGGTGCGGCGCTGGCGGCGATCTATCACCAGCGCGTGTCGTTCGAGCGTGTGCTGGTGGTGGTGTGCGGGGGGGCGACGACGTCGATTGCGCAGCTGCAGGCGTACGCGAGCAACTGATCGGGTCGCGGGTCGCGGGTTGCGGGTTGCGGGAATGTGCGCGACGCCTGAGGCGTCGCTTCGATTACACGGCGTTTGATGGTCCGTCATCCTGAGCGCAGCGAAGGACCCCTTTCACTGAGGAGATCTCCTCGGATGAAAGGGGTCCTTCGCCTTCGGCTCAGGATGACGGGGCGGTTTCAATCAAGCCGTCGCCGCAGGCGCGGCGTTCCTTCCCGCGACCCGCAACCCGTCAGTTCCGATCAACGTCGCAGCGCTCTCGCCGCGCACCGCCCCAGTTAGTCCCGTTACGCGACCATTTCCCCTGTCAACAGTTAGCAACATCCCCCCGAATTAGTGTCGCTCTGCGCCCAAGAATGGCGCGAACGCCGGAGACGCTTAGCTTCCTCTTCCCTTCGTCAAGCGACTCCCGACGCCCGATGTCCTACATCCATCCCACCGCCGTCATCATCGGCCGCGTGTCGCTCGGTGAGCGCACGAGTGTCTGGCCCACCGCCGTGATCCGAGCGGACACCGACACGATCGACATCGGTGACGACAGCAACGTGCAGGATGGAACGGTGATCCACGCGGACCCCGGAATCCCGACGAAGATCGGCAAGCGTGTCGCGATCGGCCATCGCGCGATCGTGCACGGCTCGACCGTCGAAGACGATTGCCTGATCGGGATGGGCGCGATTCTCCTCAACGGCACCCATGTCGGCACCGGCTCGATCGTCGGCGCCGGCGCGGTCTGTCGCGAAGGGATGCAGATCCCACCGAACTCTCTCGTCCTCGGCATCCCCGGCCGCATCGTCCGCGAGACGACCGACGCCGAGCGGGAGCGTATCCGGCACACGGTGGAGTCGTACGTGAAGCTGCAGGAGAAATACGTGGCTGGAGAGGTTTAGCGGAACGGGGTATGCACGTGTTTCCGAGCAAGAGGCTCGAGGATCGGGGAGCGGGGATCGAGAAACGGCGAACGTAAAACGCACTTTCTCGATCCCCGATCCCCGCCCCCCGATCCACAGAAGTCCATAGAGATCAGTGAGTTACAATGCAGCCTGCTCAAATTACCAACCCGTGCCTCGACTTTTCCCCAACACGGGACGCGTTATCAACGCAAGCGGCTGCACGCATCCAGATTTTTGATCTGCTTTTTGTAAGTCGCTATTCCACGCATGTTTATCTTACTACTGGCGTGGAATCACGAACGTCCGTAGAATGCCGCCCCGCGGTTACAGAAGCTCGAACGAGAATGGACGCCGTGGACTGTGTGTGTGGCCAGTCACATCAGGCGCTTCAATAAGATCGGTTCCCGCCCTGTAGTAGCCCGCAACAAACGAATTTCGCCCGCAAGGAGTACTGTCCCATGTCGCTTCCCGTAAACCCGCCCCCGGGCCCCGTTTCGCTCTCCACCAACGCGCGCACCGTGCTCGAAAAGCGCTACCTGGTGAAGAACGAGAAGGGGAAGCCGGTCGAGCAGCCCGAGGATCTTTTCTGGCGCGTGGCGACGGTCGTCGCCGAGGCGGACCGACGATACGGGTCGAGCGACGGGGCGGTGCAGGCCGCAGCTGAGGAGTTCTACTTCCTCATGACCCAGCGTCGCTTCGAGCCGAACTCGCCGACGCTCATGAACGCCGGCCGTCCGCTCGGCCAGCTCAGCGCCTGCTTCGTGCTGCCGGTTGAAGACGCGCTCGCCAACGGCAAGAACGGCATCTACGACACGCTCGGTGCGATGGCGCTCATTCATCAGAGCGGCGGCGGCACCGGCTTCTCGTTCTCGCGTCTGCGCGGCAAGGGCTCGATGGTCCGGTCGACGACCGGCGTCGCCAGCGGCCCGATCTCGTTCATGAAGCTGTACGATGCGTCGACCGATGCGGTGAAGCAGGGCGGCACGCGCCGCGGCGCGAACATGGGCATCCTGCGCGTCGATCATCCGGACATCATGGACTTCATCACCTGCAAGGAAGACCTGACGCAGGTGACGAACTTCAACATCAGCGTCGGCGTGACGCGGAAGTTCATGGACGCCGTGAAGGCGGGCGCGAGCTACGATCTCATCGAGCCGTCGACGAAGAAGGTCGTCGGCCAGCTCGACGCGCGCGCGGTGTGGGACAAGATGATCCTCGGCGCCTGGCGCACGGGTGAGCCGGGCGTGTTCTTCATCGACGAAGCGAACAAGTACAACCCGGTGCCGCACCTCGGGCAGTACGAGGCGACGAATCCGTGCGGCGAGCAGCCGCTGCTCCCGTACGACGTCTGCAACCTCGGCTCGATCAACGTCGGGCATTACGTCAAAGCCGGGAAGATGGATTGGGATGCCTTCCGCAAGGACATCCATCTGTCGACGCACTTCCTCGACAACATCATCGACGTCAACAAGTATCCGCTGCCGGAGATCGATGCGCTCTCGAAGCGCATCCGCCGCATCGGCCTCGGCGTCATGGGCTTCGCCGACGCGCTGATCAAGCTCGGCATCGCCTATGACACGAATGAAGGCGTGGCGTTCGGCAAGCGCGTGATGGAGTTCGTCGACGTCGAGGGCAAGAAGGAGAGCGAGCGTCTGGCGAAGGAGCGCGGCACCTTCCCCGAGTGGGCGCAGAGCATCTGGGGTCCCGATGCCACGTGCGCGCGCGACGAGAACGGCAACCGCATCCGTCCGATGCAGATGCTCCGCAACTGCAACGTCACGACCGTCGCGCCGACCGGCACGATCTCGATCATCGCCGGCTGCTCGTCGGGCCTCGAGCCGCTGTTCGCGGTGGCGTTCATGCGCAACCAAGCCGGCGTGATGATGCCGGACGTCAATGAGGATTTCGTGAACATCGCGAAGTCCGAAGGCTGGTACTCCGATGAGCTCATGGAGCGCATCGCGAAGACCGGCAGCGTCGCGCACCCCGAAGTGCCCGCGCACTGGCAGAAGGTCTTCGTGACCGCCAACCAGATCGCGCCGGAATGGCACATTAAGATGCAGGCGGCCTTCCAGGAGCACTGCGACTCGGCGATCTCGAAGACGACCAACTTCGCGTACACCGCGACGGTCGAGGACGTGCGCAAGATCTACGAGCTCGCGTACGACATGAACTGCAAGGGCGTCACCGTGTATCGTGACGGCTCGCGCGACAACCAGGTGCTGTCGACGGGTGCGACCGAGACCGCCGCGAAGGCGCGTGACGGCGTTGCGCCGACGCCCGCCGAGAGCGTGCAGGATCGCGCCGCTCTGGCTGACCTCAAGAGCACGATCGCCGAGAAGGACGCAGAGATCGAGCGTCTCAAGAAGCAGCTCTATGAAGTGGAAGCCGAGAACCTCCAGCGCCGCGCCAAGCGCTCGCGCCCGGACAAGCTTCGGGGCACGACGATCCGCAAGGAGACGCCGCTCGGCACGCTGTTCGTGAACATCACCGAAGACGAGAAGGGGCAGCCGTTCGAGCTGTTCCTCAATCTCGGCAAGGCCGGTGGCTCGGCGATGGCGGATGCGGAAGCCATGGGTCGACTGATCTCGCTGTCGCTACGCTCGGGGATTCCGATCAACTCGATTCACAAGCAGCTGCGTGGCATCTCGTCGGATCGCGCGGTTGGGCTTGGACCGAACAAGGTGCTGTCGCTGCCGGACGCGATTGGTATCGCGATCGAGGAGTGGGTGCGTGATCGCGTGGCGGGGGTGCAGCAGGAGTTGCTGCCGCCTTCGGGGCCGACGGTCGGCTCCGCGTCGCAGGGCGATATGATGACGTCGATGACGCATCAGGTGCCGGCGGCGCTCCGTCCGCAGGGGAATGCGGCGGCGGAGATGGAGCTGCAGTTCGGGCTACATCATACGCCAGAGGCGTACATCGGGACGTGCCCGGACTGCGGATCGCAGATGGAGTACGCGGAGGGGTGTGTGAAGTGTCATGTGTGCGGGTTTAGTGAGTGCGGGTGAGGATAGTTGCCTCCGAAGAAGTGACAGGGTCGCCTTTGGGCGACCCTGTTTTCGTTTAAGAGGATGATTCGACGCGCACTAATGCCAACCGGTTGGATTACCCTGCGTTATCTCAATGCTCGCTCAGCCAAGCGCCCGAAAAGATAGCGACAGATTGCTAGAAGCCTGGCGCTGCAATCGTGGCAAAAAACACCGAGCACCAACCTCCACATCACTGCCCTGACAGCGGGGCGGTTTCAGTGCGATCCTGTTGCCACTCTGGCATAAGTAAATTGATAAGCGTAAACCTGTAGAGAGGATTCTGTGGCGTACCCAATTGACGAGAAAACCGTTGTTGCAGTCGCTTCCAGTGCTTTGTTCGACCTGACGGAATCCCACCGCGTATTTACTGATTTGGGGGAAGAGCCATACCGGCGCTATCAGCGCGAAAACGAAAATGCGACCCTCCGCCCAGGAGTCGCCTTTCCGTTGGTAAAGCGCCTGTTGGCCCTGAATGGCCCCGATGCGGATGATCAGCCCGTTGAAGTAATTCTATTGTCCCGGAATGATCCTGATACCGGGCTACGGGTGGCTAAATCAATAGCTTACTACAACCTGCCGATAACTCGGGCCGCTTTCGTTAAAGGGCGAAGCCCATTTCGGTATTTGGACGCATTCAACGCAAGTCTCTTTCTGTCAGCAAACGCGGAAGACGTTCGAATGGCGGTAGCTCGGAGTGCTCCGGCTGGCCAAGTATTGCCAACGGACTTCGTCGACGACGCTGCTCAGTCAGAACTGAGAATTGCGTTTGACTTTGACGGCATTATTGCTGACGACTCTGCGGAGGCGGTATTCAAGAGCAGCGGCTTGGAAGCATTCCACGCCGCTGAGGCCGAGGCTGCCTCTGTGCCGATGCCCGCGGGTCCATTGGCCAAGTTCTTCCGTGAAGTTGCAAAGCTTCAGCGGCGAGAGTTGAAGCGCAAAGCGCAGAATCGCGACTACGAGCCACGTCTTCGTCTGGCGATCATAACGGCGCGCAACGCCCCCGCCCACGAACGAGTAGTGACCACACTGCGTGAATGGGGCATCGAGATCGACGAGGTATTCTTCCTGGGAGGCATCGAGAAGGCGCGAATTCTGAAGGAATTTCGCCCTCATATCTTCTTTGAAGATCAGCTTAGCCACCTCGAATCAGCAAGCCAATTGTTCCCCTGTGTGCACGTGCCTTTCGGAGTTGCCAATAATGCCCCGGCCATTGAAGATGCGATCGATGAAGCCCTTCGTGAGGATGCTAAGCGGGTTCGACCCGTTACGACGAAAAGGGTTTCAACGCCGAATGCGTCCACGCTAAAATCAAAGGCGAAACGAAAGCGGCGCCTTTAGGCACGAGTGGGGGGGGGGCTAGTATGCAAATTTGTGAATGATTGTTCTGGCGATATTAATCGGGTCGCCATAGAATTGTCTCCTGCGTAATCTCATGCGAAAGGGGGCGAGAAAATGGATTGGGAGCGCTTGCTGTGCAAAGATCGGCTAGGCGAGGTCACGCCGACAAATAGCCCGAGTGATGTGCGCAGCGAGTTCGAACGCGATGCCGATCGAATCATCTATTCGGGCCCTTTTCGCCGGTTGAGCCGAAAAACGCAGGTCCATCCTCTCGCTCCGAACGATCACGTTCACAATCGCCTAACCCATAGCCTCGAGACTGGACAGGTTGGGCGGGCATTGGCCAAGGCTGTCTTCAACCGCATTCAGCGCGATCTCCCGCCAACCGTAACCGCGGCCGACCTCGGGGCACTCGTTCAGGCCGCGTGCCTCGCCCACGACATCGGCAACCCTCCGTTCGGCCACGCCGGCGAGGAGGCCATGATGACGTGGTTCGGCGCGCACAAAGAGCGCTTCAAATCCCTGGCGCCGGATGAGCGACTCGATCTCTTCGCATTTGATGGAAATGCGCAGGGCTTTCGAATCCTGACGAAGATCGAGAACCACTTGTTTGCCGGCGGCCTCCGCCTCACCTACGCGGCGCTTGCGACTTTCCTCAAGTATCCGAACCCGCCGGCCGCAGGGGTAAAGAAATTCAGCGTGTTCGCGTCAGAACGTGCCGTTCTAGACGAGGTAGCTGACCGCGTCGGTTTACAGCGTATCGATGGGAAATATTGTCGGCATCCTCTCGCGTATCTCGTGGAAGCCGCCGACGATATATGCTATTGCGTTCTAGATCTCGAAGACGCGGTTGAACTTGGCATCTTGCCGTTCAACGACGCGGCCGAGATGATGATTCGCAGCGTCGATGAAAAAACGGCCAAGACCATGAGGCAGGTCATGGGTACTGCGGACCGCCAGATGTTCAGAGTCCTCTTCGCGAGACTGCGAGGACTTGTCTTCGCATCACTGATCGAAGCTGCGGTAGAAGGTTTTACACTTGGGTACTCCGACATCATGGCAGGATTGAATCGCTCCAGTGTGTTTGCCATACTCGGAGCCGACGATCCGAGGACAAGATTCATCGCAGAGTCCAAGGATGTTGGCCTTAAGCGCATCTACACCGACGTCAAGAAGGTCGAGGTAGAGATTGGGTCGTTTGCAACGCTGGATATTCTCTTGTCTGAGTTTTGTGAAGCGGCGCGGGAATGCGCGGTCCATCTGAAGGACGGGGAGGCGGCGCCAAGTTGGAAAAGCAAACTCGTGATGCGTCTAATGGGTGACCACGCGCCGAAAGCAACCAACATTCCGGACGCTGACGGATGGACCGAGTATCAGTGCTACAGGAGGGCCGTCGACTTTGTCAGCGGGGCTACGGACAATTACGCCACATACCTTGGGAAGCAGCTTCGCGGAGATGCGCACACAGGCGCGCAACGTCCCTGATGCTTTCCTAAGGTGGGCGACGTGGGGCGGCGCGGACTGGCGTGCGCATCCCCAGACTTGCTGCGCTATGTCAGCGCTTCTGGGACACAATGCGACGTTGGCCGAGCCTCCCCTGGCTTCGCCCTTGCCTTACTCGGTGACGGGGGCGGAATGGCGGAAACGACGGGGCGGTGGACGTGGGCGTGGGTGTGCGGACTGATCGTTTTCCTCATCGCCGCGACCGCCACCATCACTTGGCGGGCCACGAGCAGCTTCTCGCGACACCAGATCCATCGACACTACGGAGCCGCCGGTGACGCCCTCTTCGATCCCGCGAACAACCTCGACTCCGCCAGCGACGATCTGCGTCGCGCCGTCGCCGATCGCGTAATCCCCGGCGCCGCGCTCGCGATCGGCGAGCATCAACACATCCTCGAGGTGTCGGGGTACGGCCGTGTCGGCTGGTCGCAGCACGACGAGTCGGTCTCACCCGACTCGACGATGTACGATCTCGCGTCGCTCACGAAAGCCGTGGCCACGACGACGGCGGTGCTGCTGCTCGTGCAGGACGGACGCATTCGGCTCGACGATCCTGTGCAGCCCTGGCTGCCCGATTTCACGGGCAAGTGGAAGGATCGCGTCACGTGGCGTCACCTGCTGACGCACACCGCCGGGCTCCCCGCAAGCGCGAAGGTGCGCGGACGCACTGCCGCCGAGCGTCTGCACAACATCATCGCGGCGCCGCTCAACGAGCCGCCTGGGCAGGACGTCGCGTACTCCGACGTGAGCGCGATCATTCTCTGGGCGGCCGCCGGCCGTGCGGCGGGCGAACCAGTGCCGGATTTTCTCGAGCGACGCGTGTGGCGTCCGCTCGGGATGCACGCGACGGAGTTCTGGCCGGGGATGGACTGCGAGAACTGCGCGCCCACGCAGTCGCTCAAGTCGGGCAAGCCGTACCGCGGAAAGCCGACCGATCCGCTGGCGCACAAGGTCGGAGTGCCGACGGGAAACGCCGGGCTCTTCTCGACCGCACACGATCTCGCGCGCTTTGCGGCGATGATCGCCAACGGCGGTGAGCTCGACGGCGTTCGCATCCTGAAGCCCGAGCTCGTGCGGGAGCTGTTCACCCAGCAACCGAAGTCGGGCCATCGGTCACTGGGCTGGATGGCCTTCTGTCCGGACGAACAGCGTACGCAGCAACAGCCGTGCGATCATCCGATCGCGTACGGTCACACCGGATGGACGGGGACGTCGCTGTGGATCGATCCCAAGCGGGGCGTCTGGGTGGTAATTCTCTCCAATCGGTCCTACAGCGCCAAGCGGCCGCCGTCGCTCGATTCGCTGCGAGAAGAGATTTTCACCGACGTCGCATCGGAAAAATAGGCTTTGGAACCGGCGCATCGCGATAGCACGCCCAGCTCCGGGGTGTCATGTTTCTCGAGGCACCTTTAGTGCGATCAGGTCGGCTGCGCCGAGCGTCCATTCCCCGTCCCCAGCGTCTCATGCCTACGATCTATCCTCCGTCCGTAATTGAGCGCTCGCCGCGCGGTGAGCGCAGCTACGACATCTTCAGCCGCCTGCTGATGGATCGCATCATCTTCCTCGGCACGCCGGTGGACGATGACGTCGCGAACATCATCATCGCGCAGATGTTGTTTCTCGAGTCCGACAATCCGGATCGCGACATCTTCCTGTACATCAACTCGCCGGGCGGCAGCGTATCGGCAGGGCTCGCGATCTACGACACCATGCAGTATCTGAAGTCGCCGGTGAACACGATCTGCATGGGGTTCGCGGCCTCGATGGGCTCGTTCCTGCTGGCCGCCGGCCGGAAGGGGCGGCGGTCGGCGCTGCCCCACTCGAGAATCATGATCCACCAGCCGTCGCAGACCGGAGGCGGCGGCACGGCCGCGGACATCGAGATTCAGGCGAAGGAGATTCTCTTTCTTCGCGGGCAGCTGAACGGTCTCCTCTCGAAGCACACCGGCCAGCCACTCGAACGCATCGAGCACGACACGGATCGCGACCGCTTCATGTCGGCCGAGGAGGCCAAAGCGTATGGCCTCATCGACAACGTGATCGTCAATCCGGGCCAGCTCGTCGAACCGAGCGCGCTTGCTGCCGTCACGAAGTAGCGCGGCGGCTGCGCTGCACCTATCAGACCGATCACCGTTGTCCGGCGTCAGCGTCCTCTAGCCCGCCCGCGCTCGTACGGAGCGGCGTGTTGAACGCCGACGCGACGTCGGGGTTCGGCACGCCCGGCAACGACAGCGTAAAGCACGACCCTTCGCCCAGGGTACTTCGCGCGCGGAGATCGCCGCCCATGCCCACGGCGAGATCACGGCTGATTGCGAGCCCGAGTCCCGTCCCCTCGGCGGGGCGCGAGTGTCCCGAGTGGACTTGCACGAACGGCTCGAAAATCGACGCGAGCTTGTCCTCGGCGATGCCGATCCCCGAGTCGGTCACGCGGATGAAAACAAGGTCTCCGCGATTCTCACGCGCGGCGACTGTAACGCCGATCGACCCGCCGGGCGGCGTGAACTTCGTTGCGTTGGAGAGGAGATTGAGGAGGATTTGCTCGACCTTCTCCCTGTCCGCGCGCACGGTGAGGTCGGTGTCGGGAAGGGACACG
>CBHWBX010000051.1:0-15019 GCA_966111935.1 uncultured Gemmatimonadaceae bacterium | reverse complement strand
GACGCGAGATCGAAGCGGGGCGCGAGGTCGGCCGTCACCACATCCTCACGCACGCCTATTGGCGCGAGGGTGGACCGGACTTCGCGAACGTGAACATCATGGCTGTCGCGCACGGCACGGACAAGCAGCTCGTGCTCGCGCACAAGGCAGCGATCGACGAGCATCTCGCGTCGGTCGGAATCCCGGTGTCCTACACGAACGTGTTCTGGGGCGGGCGGAGCGAGATCAAGCCGTCCGAGATCTCGCCGCGGGCGTACGAGGCCTGGTGCCGCGAGATCGGCATCGATCCGGGCTCGATGAGAAGCTGATCGTCACTTTGGGATCGCCAGTCCCCACGGGCGCTGACCGACCGGGATGCGGGCGATTACCTGGCCGGTCGAGGTATCAATCATTGATACATCGTTCGACAATCCATTCGCGGTGAAGGCATAGCGTCCGTCGCGGGTCAGAGCGACGCCCCACGGACGCTTGCCGACCGGGATCGACTTGAGCACCGCGCCGCTCGCGGCGTCGATCACCGAGAGCGTGCCCGTGCGTCCGCTCGCCGTATAGAGACGCCTGCCGTCGGGCGACAGCGCGACGCCGACCGGCTTCCCTTCGCCCTTGTCGATCGCGATCGTCTTCACGATGTCGCGCGACGCGACGTCGATGATCGAGATCGTGCCGCCCACTTCCGCGCTCACGTAGAGACGGCGCCCATCCGGTGAGAACACCGCGGCGCGCGGGCGCAGATCGACGAGCACGTTGTCCACAACTTCGTTCTTCCGCGTATCGATGAACGAGACGCTGTTGCTCGTTTCGCTCGTCACGCTCGCCCAGCGTCCGTCGCGACTCACCGCCACACCTTCCGGCTCGATGCCGACGACGAGCGCGGCGAGCTGCTTCCCCGTCGCGAGGTCGATCACCGTCGCGGTGCCGCCGTCCTCGTTCGACGCGTAGAGCCGCTTGCCGTCGGGCGTCACCGCGAACTGCTCGGGATCGGAGCCCGAGCGATAGCGCCGCACGATCTTCCTCGTCGCGACGTCGATCGCGACGATGCCGTCGACCGAGCCGGTCGTTTGCGGCTTGTCGTCGCTCGTCGCGACGTACACGAGCTTGTTGTCGGCGCTCATCTGAATGCCGCGCGCGCGCCCGCCGACCGGAATCGTCGCCACGACCTTTCGCGTCGCGATGTCGATCACGCTCACGTCGTGCGACAGCTCGTTGCTCACGAACGCGACCGACGGCGTCTGGGCGCCGGCTGTACTCGCAAACAACACGAGCGCCGCCGTCCAACGGAGTGCGCGGATCACGGCGCCATCCGGCACGCCGACTGCGCGGCGCGCGTTCCAAGGCGATCGAGCAGATCGCGTGACGACTCATCGGGCGTGGACGGTGCAGGAGCCTCGACGAGCGCCGCGCCGCGCTTCACGTACAACGGCTGTCGCAGCTGATGGTCCCACGGCCGAAAGCTCAGCGGCCGGCCCTTGTGCCCATCGAATTGCGTCGCGTCGCGTGACAGGTATTCGCCGATCCGCCGCGCGTCGCCGCTCTTCACGCGCAGCGCCGACTCCCAGACTGCCTTCACCGCCATCCATGCGCACCAGGCGTCGGCGGTCATCGCGCGCCCGAAGCGCGTATGAAAACGCTCATTGAGGGTGTCCGCGCCGAACTTCTCGAGCGACGGGTCCCACGCGACCGCGTCTCCGCCGGCACCTCCCACGGCGTCGCGGCGCATCGCCTCGCTGGGCGCGACGTGAAACGCCGACGGCGAGCATTCGCGCCCGCGCAGATCGTCCGACGTACAGGCCACGTTCAGGAACAGCGCGCCGGCGCCGCTCGCGTCGCGCAGCAGGCGTCGCGTGCGTGCGAGATCGGCGTCGCCAAGGATCGCGGTGAGGTCGCGGGGCGGCGCCGCATCGGGAGCGATCGTCGCCAGTGTGATCTCGCCGCCGAACAGCGACGCGGCGTGTCGCGCTTCCTCGACGCCGAGCAGGGCGCCGTCGCCGCGCGCGTCGTCGCCGGCAACGATGGCCAGGCGCACCGCGAATGGCGCGCGAAGGTTCAGTGATCGAGAGATCGGAAGCGCGCCGAGCGTGAAGCCGGCCGCGCGCGCGAGGAACTCGCGTCGAGTCGTAGATAGTCGCATTGCCGGCGAACGCGGCGTGCAAGCGTCGGGCCGATCGGCGTTCCGTGGGATCCAGCGGTGTGCATGGAATTCTTCACACCGCGGTTTCGGTATGCAGAAAAGTGACATCGGAACGCTTCATGCACATGGCCCCCAATCGAAAAAATACGCTCCTGGACTTCACGGGACGAAATGACTCCGTACGAATCCGTACCTCGAATGCGCTTGGCTCTCACGCTGCTCGCCACGGCGACGATCGTCGCGTGCAAGCCTGAAGCAACTCGCTCGACCGGCAGCACGAACGTTTCCACCGGCGCCCCGCCGACGCAGGGCACGACGCCGCTCGCGGCGGACGACGGCCAGTGGGTACGCCCGGCGAAGGATTTCGCGTCGACGCGATTCAGCGCATTGACCGAGATCAACGCCGACAACGTCTCGCGCCTGCGCCCGATCGCGACCTTCTCCACCGGTGTGCTGCGTGGCCACGAATCCGCACCGCTCGTGGTCGGATCGACGATGTATGTCATCACACCGTTTCCGCACTACGTCTACGCGCTCGACCTCGCGCAGCCCGGACTTCCGGTGAAATGGATGTACAACCCGAAGCCGGAGCTCGCGTCGCAGGGCGTCGCCTGCTGCGACGTCGTGAATCGCGGACTCGTGTTCGACAACGGGAAGCTGTACTTCAACACGCTCGACGATCACACCATCGCGATCGACGCCAACACCGGCAAGGAGATCTGGAACACCAAGGTCGGCGACATCAATCTCGGTGAGACGATGACGATGGCGCCGCTCGTCGTGAAGGACCGCGTCCTCGTCGGCGACTCCGGCGGCGAGATGGGCGTGCGCGGCTGGCTCAAGGCGCTCGACGCCGCGTCAGGTAAAGTGGTGTGGACTGCCTACCACACTGGGCCCGACAAGGATGTCCTCATCGGTCCATCCTTCAAGCCGTTCTACGCGAAAGACCAGGGCAAGGATCTCGGCGTCAGCAGCTGGCCTCCCGATGGCTGGAAGATCGGCGGCGGCACGATGTGGGGATGGATCTCCTACGATCCCGACCAGGACCTGATCTTCTATGGCTCGGCGAATCCCGGTCCGTGGAATCCCGAGCAGCGCCCCGGCGACAACAAGTGGACGTCGACGCTCTTCGCGCGCAAGCCGGAGACGGGGGAAGCCGTCTGGGCTTACCAGTTCTCTCAACACGACCTGCACGACTACGACGGCATCAATGAGCAGATCCTCGCCGACATCCCGATCAAGGGACAGACGCGCAAGGTCCTCATTCGTCCGGAGCGCAACGGCTACGTCTATGTCATCGACCGCACCAACGGCGAGGTGATCTCGGCGGATCCATACGGTTTCGTCAACTCGTCGACGGGCGTCGACCTGAAGACGGGCGCGCTGATGTACAACCCGGAGAAGGAGACGAAGGTCGGCAAGGTCGTGCGCGAGATCTGCCCTGCCGCGCCGGGCATGAAGGACTGGCAGCCGTCGGCGTATTCGCCGAAGACCGGTCTGCTCTACATCCCGCATCAGAATCTGTGCATGGATGAAGAGGGGATCTCGGCGAACTACATCGCCGGCACGCCCTACGTCGGCATGAACGTAAAGATGTTTGCTGGTCCCGGTGGAAACCGCGGCGTCTTTCAGGCGTGGAATCCGTCGACGGGCAAGGAAGTGTGGTCGATCAAGGAAGATCTGCCGGTGTGGAGCGGCGCGGTCGTGACCGCGGGTGACGTCGCCTTCTACGGCACGATGGACGGCTGGTTCAAGGCTGTCGACGCGCGCAGCGGCAAGGTGCTCTGGCAGTTCAAGACCGGCTCCGGCATCATCGGACAGCCGATCACGTACAAGGGACCCGACGGCCACCAGTACGTCGCCGTGCTCTCCGGGGTCGGTGGGTGGTCGGGCGCGATCGTCGCCGGCGGGCTCGATGCACGCGATTCGTCCGCGGCGCTCGGCTTCGTCAACGCGATGAAGGACCTTCCGTCGAAGTCGACGAAGGGCGGAATGCTCTACGTGTTCGGGCTATGAAGAGACGCACGCGCATTCTCGCACTCGCGCTGCCGGTCGCCGCGCTGGGGATCGCCGGCTTCTTCGCACCGCGCGCCCTCCGCGCGTCCGCGCCGCTGCGGGTCTGCGCCGATCCGAACAATCTGCCCTTCTCGAACGAGAAGCGCGAAGGGTTCGAGAACCACATCGCCGATCTGATCGGACAGGAGCTCCACAAGCGCGTCGAGTACACCTGGTGGGCGCAGCGGCGCGGCTTCGTGCGCAACACGCTCAACGCGCACGAGTGCGACCTCGTGCTCGGCGTGACCTCCGGCATGGAAATGCTCGCGACGACGCACCCGTACTACCGCTCGAGCTACGTGTTCGTGACGCGGCGCGACCGGCATCTGGGCATCACGTCGTTCAACGATCCGCGCCTCGCCTCGATGCGCATCGGCGTGCAGCTCGTCGGCGACGACGGCGCGAACACGCCCCCCGTCCACGCCCTCTCCAATCGCGGCATCACGCGCAACCTCGTCGGCTACATGGTCTACGGCGATTATCGCCAGCCAAACCCCGCGGCGCGGATCATCGACGGCGTCGAGAAGGGCGACGTCGACGTCGCGATCGTCTGGGGGCCGCTCGCCGGCTACTTCGCCCAGCGCGCGTCGGTTCCCCTCGATATCGTCCCGGTCTCCCCGCGCCTCGACTTGCCCTACCTGCCATTCGTCTTCGACATCGCCATGGGCGTGCGTCGCGGCGACTCGACGTTCAAGGCGAGCGTCGAGGACGTCATGGCGCGCCGCAAGCCGGCGATCGACAGCATTCTCGCCGCATACGGCGTCCCGCGCGTCGACCGCGCGGCGGAACGTGGAGGTGCCTCGTGAACGCGGTGCGATGCACGGCTCTCGTCGCGCTGGTGCTCGCCGCCGCGTGCGAGCGCGAGCAGCGAAAGCTCGGCGATCAGCGCAAGCCGCCGACGCAGTTCGTGACCCAGGTCGCGCTACAGCCGGGCCCGAACTTCATCGCCGATACGGTCGAAGGACCGTACGACGACAACGCCTATGCGACGACCGAAGGCCAGATCCTCTTCAGTCAGATGAACTGCAGCGGATGTCACTCCAACGGCGGCGGCGGCATGGGCCCGCCGCTGATGGACGACGAGTGGATCTACGGAAGCCTGCCGCAACAGATCTTCTCGACGATCGCCGAGGGCCGGGCGAACGGCATGCCCGCGTGGAAATATCGTCTCACGAATGAACAGATCTGGCAGCTCGTTGCCTACGTGCGCTCGCTCAGCGGCCTCACGCCGAAAAGCGCGCGCCCGGGGCGAAGCGATCACATGATGGTCGTGCCGTCACCGAACCAGTCGCCGAACGCCAAGGCCAGGAACTCCGGCTTGCCCGGCGCGGCCCAGCGTCCGTAATCCATGCACTCGGCATTCGATCCGGCATCTCCGCAGGCGGCGGCGATCGCGCATCTCTGGTGGTGGATGCTCGGCGTCGGCGGCTCGGTCTGGCTCATCGTCGTCGTGAGCATGCTCTACGTCGCATTCGCGCGCCGCGATGAGCGCGCCGACGACGGCCAGTACACGGTTTCGCCGGAGACCCACAAGCGGATGGAGCGCGTCGTCCTCGGCGCCGGCTTCGTCACCGTGCTGATCCTCTGCGCCTTCCTCGCGTTCGACTTCACCGCCGGACACGCGCTCGCCGAGCATCCGCAGCGCGCCCTGACGATCGACGTGACGGGCCACCAGTGGTGGTGGGAAGTCCAGTACGAGGACCCCGACCCGAGCAAGCGCATCACCACGGCGAACGAGATCCATGTTCCCGTCGGGGAGATGATTCAGTTCAAGCTGCGCGCGGCCGACGTGATCCACAGCTTCTGGGTGCCGAATCTCCAGGGGAAGCGCGACCTCATCCCCGGCTACACGAGCACGCACTGGTTCCGCGCCGACACCGCTGGAGTCTATCGCGGGCAGTGCGCCGAGTTCTGCGGGCTTCAGCATGCGAAGATGGCGATGTACATCATTGCCGAGCCGCCGGCGAAGTTCGCGGCGTGGATGGCCGCGGCCGCGACGCCGCACGAGCCTCCGACCGACTCGACGCTGCTCTACGGACAGCGCGTGTTCATGAGCAGCGGCTGCGCCGTCTGCCACAGCATCGCCGGCACGCAGGCGATGTCGACCGTCGGACCGCCGCTGTCGCACTTCAAGAGCCGCTTTACGATCGCCTCGGGAACGCTCGCCAACAATCGCGCGAACCTCACGCGGTGGATCGCGGATCCGCACAGCGAGAAACCCGGCGTCCGCATGCCCGCGTACCCGTTCACCCAGGTGCAGCTCACCGCACTCGTCTCGTACCTGGAGACACTCAAGTGAGCACACCGAACCGCAAGCTTCCGGTCGAGATCACGCTGGCCGACGATGCCATCGCGCGCGACGCGGCGGAGCTTGAGGCGCTCTGGAGCGACAAGCCCGGCTTCTGGGGCTGGCTCACCGCCGTCGACCACAAGGCGATCGCGCGCCGGTACATCGTCACGGCTTTTCTGATGTTCATCGCCGGCGGACTGGAGGCGGCGCTGATGCGCACGCAGCTCGCCCGCCCGGAAAACAAATTCATCGGACCGGACCTCTACAATCAGCTCTTCACCGTTCACGGCACGACGATGATGTTCCTTTTCGCCGTTCCGATCATGACGGCGATGGGACTGTACTTCGTCCCGCTGATGGTCGGCGCGCGCAGCGTCGCGTTTCCGCGCATCAACGCGTTCGGCTACTGGAATTACCTCGTCGGCGTCGTCTTTCTCTACGTCTCCCTGTTCGCGCAGACGGGCCCCGACGCCGGCTGGTTCGCTTACGTGCCGCTCTCCGGCCCGGCGTATTCCCCCGGGCACCGCGTGGACGTCTGGGCGCAGGTCGTGACCTTCACCGAGATCTCGGCGCTCGTCAGCGCCGTGAACATCATCGTCACGGTGTTCAAGATGCGATCGCCGGGGATGTCGCTGAATCGCATTCCGATCTTCGTGTGGGCGCAGGTCGTCGTTGCGTTCATGATCGTCTTCGCGATGCCCGCGGTCGCCACGGGCAGCACGCTCATGCTCGCCGCCGATCGCTCCATCAGCACCCAGTGGTTCAATCCGGCCGAAGGCGGCGACGCGCTCCTCTGGCAGCACATCTTCTGGTTCTTCGGGCATCCCGAGGTCTACATCATCTTCCTGCCGGGGCTCGGATTCCTCACGCCGATCATCGAGACGTTCGCGCGGCGGAAGGTCTTCGGCTATACGGCGCTCGTGCTCGCGAACATCACCACCGGCTTCTTCTCCTTCGGCCTGTGGGTGCATCACATGTTCGCGACGCCGATCCCCGAGCTCGGCCAGAGCTTGTTCACAGCGGCGAGCATGCTCATCGCCATCCCCACGGGCGTGCAGATCTTCTGCTGGCTCGTCACGATCTGGTCGGGCCGCCCGGAGTTCCGCACGCCGTTCCTGTTCGTGCTCGGCTTCTTCTTCACCTTCGTGAACGGCGGCATCACCGGCGTGATGCTCGCCTCGGTTGCCTTCGACAAACAGGCGCACGACACCTTCTTCGTCGTCGCACACCTGCATTACGTGCTGATCGGCGGCGGTGTGCTGCCGCTCTTTGGGGCCTTCTACTTCTGGTTCCCGAAGATCACCGGACGGATGCTGGACGAGGGATTGGGGAAGCTGAACTTCTGGCTCTTCCTCATCGGCGTGAACGTGGCCTTCTTCCCGATGCACAAGCTCGGGCTCGACGGGATGCCGCGCCGTATCTACACCTATCTCGCGCCGACCGGTTGGGGCACGCTCAACCTCGTCGCGACGATCGGCGCGTTCACGATCGCGCTGTCGGTGCTCGTCTTCATTATCAACGTCGTGAAGAGCCTGCGCGGCGGCGAGCTCGCCGGCCCGAATCCCTGGAGCTCCTTCGGCCTCGAGTGGGCGGTCTCGTCGCCGCCGCCGAGCTACAACTTCGTCCACACGCCGCTGACGACGAGCCGGCATCCGCTCTGGGACACTGCGGCGGAGCTTCCGGTCGTCACCGGCCTGCGCACCGATCGGCGAGAAGTCCTCGTCACGACGACGTTCGACGCGCGCCCCGACTCGCGTCATGAGCACCCCGACGGCGCGATCTGGCCGCTCTATCTCGCGCTCTGCATGGCTGTGTTGTTCATCGGATCGATGTTCAGCCCGTTCTTCGTGCTCGGTGGACTTGGCCTCTCCCTGTTCGGTCTCTTCGGCTGGGGATGGCAGGCCGTCTCCCAGCATACCGGACCGGATCGGGTCTCGGCGCCTGACGCGCTCGCGAAAGCATGATGAAGACACTGCGCCCCGCGGGAGACGTCTCCGAGCTGCCGAGTGTGGTGTTCGGCCAGCGCAGCCTGATGTGGTGGGCGACGCTCGGGTTCATGGTCATCGAAGGGTGGACGCTCGCGCTGCTCGTCGCGTCGTACCTGTACTTCCGACAGAATTACGAATCGTGGCCGCCGCTGCGCACGCCGTATCCGTCGCTGCTCATTCCGACGATCAACCTGGCGATCATGCTCGTCAGCCTCGTACCGGCGCGGCTCGTCCAACAGGCGGCAAAGCGTCTCGAGGCATTCCCAGTGCGGCGCTGGCTCATCGTGCAGTCGCTGCTTCAGGTCGCCGTCCTCGTGCTCCGCTGGTGGGAGCTCTGGGCGCTCAATACGCGCTGGGACACCAACGCCTACGGCACCGCGGCGTGGACGATCGTCGGCTTCCATGCCTCGCTCATTCTCCTCGACGTCGTCGACTCGATCGGGCTTACGCTGTTCTGGTACACGCGCACGATGCCGGTGAAGTCGTTCAGCGATACGAGCGACAACAGCTTCTACTGGTATTTCACCGTCGGGGTGTGGGTGCCGGTCTATCTCATCGTCTATGTCGGACCGCGAATCTTTTGACGTCGTCCGCGAGAACGCCGCCGATCACGGGATCGGCGCGTTCTCCCGTTGGCCCGGCCTCCTGAGCCTCAGCCTCGGGCTGCTCCTCGGTCCGCTGATGGTGCTGGTGAACCAGCAGCTGATCTACATCGCCAACATGTGGACGTGTGGCCGAAACGCGCAGCACACCGCGCATCTCATTCCGGCGGCCTGCCTGCTCGTCACGATCGGCGCGGGAGTGACGGCCTATCGCGACTGGCGAGCGGCCGGTGCCGGTGTCGAAGACGAGATGGACACCGTCGCGACGCGGACGCGCTTCCTTGCTATCATGGGAATGGTGACGAGCGCATTCTCGGCGCTCATCATCATCGCCATGTGGTCGGCCATCTTTGTCTTCGACCCATGTATGAGAGCGTAGCGGCGGTCACTCTGATCGCCCTGCTCGCGCTCTACCTGCGCGGGTTGCTCGTCGCGCGGGCGCGCAGTGGACGCATCGTTCACCGCGCGCTCGTATTCGCGTTCGTCGTCGGATGGGCGACGCTGGCCGGCGCGCTGCTCTCGCCGCTTCACGAGGCATCCGAGCAGATCTTCTCCGCGCACATGGTGCAGCACGAGCTGATCATGGCGCTCGCCGCGCCGCTGCTCGTCGCCGCACGGCCGCTGGCGATGGTGATGCTCGGCCTGCCGAGCCGCGCGCGACCGGAGGCCGCGGCGGTCCTGCGCGCGCCCACGCTCAAGCGAGGGTGGTCCGCCCTCACGCGCCCGCTCGACGCCTGGTTGTTTCACGGCGCCGCGATCTGGGTCTGGCACATCCCGGTGCTCTTCCAGTCGACGCTGCACAGCGAGCTGTCGCACGCGCTCCAGCATTTCTCGTTCTTCGTATCGGCGGTCGTGTTCTGGTGGAGCATCCTGCACGGCCGCCGCGCCGCGCGCGGTGTCGCGCTGATGTCCCTGTTCATCACCGCGGTGCACACGAGCGTGCTCGGCGCCCTGCTCACCTTCGCGCATCTTCCCTGGTATCCGGAGTACGCGAACGGCGCGGCACTCTGGCATCTCACGCCGCTCGGCGATCAGCAGCTCGCGGGGCTGATCATGTGGGTGCCGGCGAGCGCCGCCTATCTCGTCGCGGCGCTCGTCGTGATGCGGCGCTGGCTCCAGGATTCCGAGTGGGCCGTGCTCGAGCGCGAACGTCAGTCCGCACCGGCGGCCGCGACCTGAACGCGCGCACGTGAAAAAGATCCTCCAGCTCGCACTCGGCATCGTCACCAGCATCGGCGGCTTTCTCGAGATCGGATCGATCGCGACCGCCGCCCAGGCTGGTGCTGATTTCGGCTATCAGCTCGTCTGGTCGATCGCCCTCGGCACGATCTGCATCGCCTTTCTCGTCGAGATGTCCGGCCGCTTCGCCGCGTGCAGCCGGCACACCATTCCCGACGCGATGCGTGAGCGATTCGGGATCAAGTTCTTCGTCGTGCCGCTGATCGTCGTGTTCCTGGTGTCGCTGCTCGTGCTCGCCGCGGAGCTCGGCGGCGTCGCGGCGGCGCTCAATCTCGCCACCGGCTGGCCGCTGCCCGTGTGGGCGCTGCCCGCGGCGCTCCTGTGCTGGGGGCTCATCTGGCGGACGACGTTCAGCGTGATCGAGAACGGCGTGTCGCTGCTCGGGCTCGTGACGCTCGTCTTCGTCGTCGCGGCGGTGAAGTCGCATCCCGACTACGCGGCGGTCGCGCATGGCGTGCTGCCCACGCTTCCGCGCTCGGATCGCGCGCACTACTGGTTCGTCGCCGTGAGCGTCCTCGGCGCGTCCATATCCCCATATCTGTACTACTTCTATTGCTCGGGCGCAATCGAAGAAAAATGGGACACGACGTATCTCGGCGTAAACCGTTGGATTGCCGCGATTGGCATGGGTTTTGGCGGCTTCCTGTCGATCGCCGTGCTGGTGCTCGGCGCGGTACTCTTTCATCCGCGGGGTGAGAGCGTGGACCACTACCAGCAGCTGCCGAGCCTCGTCACGCCGCTCATCGGACGTCCCGGCTTCTGGCTCGTCGTCGCGTCGCTCGGCATCGCGTGCATCGGTGCGACGCTCGAGATCGCGCTCGCGCTCGCGTACTTCATCGCGCAGGGCTTCGGCTGGAACTGGGGCGAGGATCTACCGCCGCGCAAGGACGCGCGCTTCGCACTCACTTACACCGGCGTCATCGCCGTCGCGTCGCTGTTCATCCTCGTCGGGCTCGACCCGCTCAAGCTCACCGAGATCTCGATGGCGCTCACGGCGGCGTCGCTGCCCTTCGGCGTCCTGCCGTTCCTCATTCTCATGAACGACAAGGTCTATCTCGGCGAGCACACGAACGGGCCGCTCGGCAACTTCGTCGTGCTCGTGATCAGCGTCGTCTCGATGGTCCTCGCCGTCGTGTCGATCCCCCTCGAGATCATGGGAAGCTGATGCTGCGACTCGCGCGCGAGGTACTCGACAAACAGCTCAAGGACGTCCAGGGCGAGAATGCCGGCCGCGTCGACGGCGTCGTGATCGAGCTGCGCGACGGCAAGCTGCCGCGCCTCGCCTACGTCGAGGTCAGTCCGATCACCTTGCTCTCGCGCTTCAGCCGGCGGCTCGGCCTCTGGTATGCGCGCGTCGACCGCCGCTTCGGCGAGGGACGCGGCGTCCCGTTCCGGATTCCGTGGAGCCGCGTCACCCATGGCGGCCCGACGCTCGTCGTCGATCTGCTCGTCGAGGCGACGCCGATCAATGGCTTCGAGGATTGGCTGCGCAGGCACATCATCGAGAGGATCCCGGGGGCATGGGCCAAGTGATTCGCGAGCTGCACGTCGAGCATCTCATCGGGCGGCGCGTCCACGACGTCGACGGCAAGTCGGTCGGACGCGTGCACGAGCTGTGCGTCGAGAACGTCGACGGCGAGTGGGTCGTCACCGAGCTCCATTTCGGCCCGGCGGCGATTTTCGAGCGGATGGCAGGATTCGTCATCCAGCTTCCATTCTTCTCGTTGATCCCGCGCGGGCCGAAGATCCGTCGCGCGCGCTGGCAGGACCTCGACCTGTCCGATCCGCGTCATCCGAAGCTGCGCGTCACGCGGGAATCGCTCGATCACGTCCAACACATTGCGCAGGCGCCGCGCCGCCGATAAGCTCCGCGCGTCTACCACCGGGCCACCCGCCGATGCGCCGACGCATCCTCGCCGCACTCCCGCTCACACTCTCCTTTCTCGCCTGCGGCGGCTCGACCTCGGAGCCGGCCGACGACGGTCCGGGCGTGTTTCCGCAAGGCAGCTATTCGCTCGTCGACAGCGTGGCCGACGGAAAAACGTCGGGCGCGACCGGTGCGCTCACCGTCGCGAAGGACAGCAGCTATCTGTGGACGATGGGCGCACAGCGGCGTGCCGGATATCTCCACGGGCCCGTCGACGAGCTGGTCCTCGTCGACACGACGACGCGCGGATTCGTCGGCGTCTGGCTCGCGACCGCGACGAGCGCGCGGTTCACGGTGCGCTCACTCAACGAATCCGTCACCTATCACTTCCGCGCGAAGTAGCCGCCGCAGCTATCGCTCGTTGCGGTAGATCTTCCCGCCCTTCATCACGAACCGCACCTGGCGCAGGGTCGTGATGTCCTTCGTCGGATCGCCCTCTACGGCACCGAGATCGGCTTGGTAGCCCGGGGCGATCGTTCCAATCTGATCACCGTGCCGCAGCGCCGTCGCGCCGAGTGACGTCGCCGAGGTGATCGCGTCGATCGCCGGCTGGCCGCCCGCCTGCACGCGGCAGATCAGCTCCTCGACGTTGCGCCCATGCGCGCCGGCGACGGCGTCGGTGCCGAAGACGATCTTGAGGCCGGGCGTCTTGAGGGCGCGCTGGAACATCGCCGTCGACATCGGGATCGCCTTCTCCATCGCCGCGAAGCCGGCTTCGTTGTAGTTGCCGATCCCTTCGTACTTCGCGCGGTTGTCGAGGTAGTTGCGGAAGACGAGACAGACCTGCGGATCGAAGTACACGTTGTGGTCGGCCATCAGCTTCAACACCTCGTCGTTCGCGAACACGCCGTGCTCGATCTGATCGCACCCGGCGAGCACCGACCGCTGGATGCTCTCGACGCTGTGCGCGTGGACCATCGTGCGCAGCCCGACCGCCTTCGCCTCGGAGCAGATCGCGTTCATCTGCTCCTGGCTCAGCGTCGGCGCGCCGCCGTCGCGGATGCTCGCCGACGCGAAGATCTTGATCACGTCGGCGCCCTGGGACTTCCGCAGCCGCACGATCGCTCGCATCGAGTCGGGTGACAGATTCGGGCTGCTGATCGGCTGCAGCGACGTGAGCACGCGCGGTCCGGGGATCTGTCCGAGGTCGATCCACTCGCGCAGATCGTGGTCCTCGGGCGAGCCCGGGCTCTGGATCGTCGTGACGCCGGAGATGAGCGTCGCGTACGCATTCCCGGCCGTCGAGAGCATCGACTGGACGGGCGTGTCGTTGTCGTTGCGTCCCGCGTGATACCGTCCCTGGCGATTGAAGTACCAGGTGAGGTGCGAGTGTGCGTCGATCAACCCGGGAATGAGTGTCATCCCCTTGAGGTCGTACGTCACCGGGCCGTTCGCCGGTCCGCCGACTTTCGTGATCTTCCCGTTTTCGATCGTGACCGTTCCGTTCGCGGTCACGTGCCCGCGTCCATCGACGATGCGGTCGGCGCGAATGACGATCGGCTTCGATTGGGCGTTCATGATCTGAGGAAGGAGTGCAGCGGCGAGGAGCAACGAGGCGCGCATTGTGTGTCCGGCTGTGGGTTTCGATGCGAGAGGATACGGAGCTCGGGCCCTCTCGGCAACACGGGCGAGCGCGCAAAGCGCGCGGCTTGGGAGCGGCTGCGCCGCAGTAGCGGAGCGCGCCGGCGGCGCGCGGTCGGGGAGGTCGCCGATCGTACCGCGGCGAAGCCGCTCCCTTACCGCGCAAAGCGCTCCGCTACCGCGGCGCAGCCGCTCGCCCTTACGCGACCCGCAGCTCTCCCGGCTTCGCGATGTAGTAGCCCTGGACGTACCGCGCGCCGCGCTCGCGATTCCAATCCAGCTCCTCACCCGTCTCCACGCCCTCCGCGATCGTCTCGATGCGCAGATGCTGCGCGAGATCGAGCAGCCGCTCCGCCTCGCCGAGGTGCGGCAGCGGCGAGCGGCGCACCCGCTCCATGTCGAGCTTGATGAAGTCCGGGCGCACCGCGTGGATCAACCGCCGCGAGTGCTCCTCGACGCCGATATCGTCGAGCGCGACGCGGAACCCTTCGTTGCGCACCGCGTCGACGACGTGCCGCAGCTGTCGGACGTCCGCCGCCTGCTCCGCTTCGATCACCTCGAAGACGACGCGCTCGCGCGGGATATCCGCCGATTCGATCGCACGGATCGTCGGCGCGAGCGACCGCACGCCGTCGCGCATCGCGTCGGCGGTGAAGTTGAGGAAGAGCGGCCTCCGCTCCTCCTGGCTCGCGACGATCTGGATCGCCGACAGCCGCGCCGCGCAATCGAGCTCGCCGAGCAGGCCGCAGTCGCGCGCCGCCTCGAGCAGCACGCCCGGGGACATCGTCGAGCCGTCCTCGCCGATCCCGCGCATCAGCGCTTCGTGCCCCACCACCGTCGACGTCTCGCTCGCGAGCACGATCGGCTGAAACACGCTCGTCACACGGTCGTCGCGCAGCAGGTCGACGAACCAGGTCGACGCCCGCAGATGACGAAGCTCGTCGATCGTCCGCACGCGCGCGATGTCGTCGCCATCGAGCTCGCCCATGCCCGGCTTGAACACGCACCGCGTGTCCGCGCGCTCGTCCGCGCTCAGCAGGTCGACGACTTCGTGAAGCAGATCATGGACGTCCGACGCCGGCGTGACGACCGTCAACGCGCCGTTCGGAACCCGCGCATATGTACGGCCGGTGCGCACGAAGTACTGGCGCGCCCGGCGCAGCACCAGCGCGACCGGAAACCAGAGAAACAGTCGCCCGGTCTCCGCCT
>CBHWBX010000050.1:0-15044 GCA_966111935.1 uncultured Gemmatimonadaceae bacterium | reverse complement strand
CGCCATCGCCGGCGCTACGGCGGGGGCAACGGCATGACCATCTTCGCACTTCTCCCTCCAGACTCACGGCTCGAAGCGCTCGGCGGCGAGCGCGCTGTCGCCGAGCAGCAGCACCGAGACGCGCTCGCCGCGCGCGATCTTCGTCCGCTCCGGAGGCACCACGAGCAACGCGTTCGCGCGCGCCATCGACGTCAGCAGCCCGGAGCCCTGCGGCCCGGTGAGCGTCGCAACCGGTCCGTCGCTCGTCCAGTCCACGATGCCGCGCAGAAAGTGCGTGAGCGGCGCGCCGATGGTGATCTCCTCGCCGGCGACCGCGTCGATCGCGCGACGGAAGACTTTCGCCTCGCCGCGCTGCCGGCGGATCAACGGCCGCGCGAACAGCTCGAACGTCACCATCGCCGACACCGGATTGCCCGGCAGCCCGATCCACGGCATCGCGCCGAGCATGCCGAAGCCGAGCGGCGCGCCGGGCCGCATGCGGATCCGCCAGAGCTGCAGATCGGCGCCGAGCGAGCGGAGAACGTCCTTCGTGAAGTCGTACGCGCCCACCGACACGCCGCCCGACGTGACGAGCAGGTCGCATCCCTTCGCGCTCTCGATCCGTTCGCGGTACGCGTCCGGATCGTCGGCGACGATCCCAAGATCGATGACGTCGCCGCCGGCGGCGAGCACCGCCGCGCCGAGCGTGTAGCTGTTCGACGAGACGATCCGATCACCGCGCAGCACCGCGTCGAATGCATCGACGTCGACCAGTTCGTCCCCTGACGCGAGCACGGCGACGCGCGGCCGGCGATGCACCGGCACGCGCGCGCATCCGACCGACGCGAGCACGCCGAGCTTCGCGGCGTCGATCACCACGCCCCGCTCCACGGCGACCGCGCCGACGCGCAGGTCTTCGCCTCGCGGCCGTACGTTGCGTCCGGCGTCGCGCGGATCGCGAATCGCGACCCGCGTCTCACCGCCGTCGGTATCCTCGACGCGAATCACCGTGTCCGCGCCGTCGGGGACCGGCGCGCCGGTCATGACGCGGATCGCGGTGCCGGGATCGAGCGGACGCGAGGGACGCTGCCCCGCGCGCACCGTCTCGAGCACGGGCAGCACGACCGGCGACGACGCGCTCGCGCTCGCGCCGTCGTCGGCGCGGACGGCATAGCCGTCCATCGACGAGTTGTCCCAGGGCGGATGCTCGATCGGCGAGAGGACGTCTTCGGCGAGCACGCGGCCGAGCGCTTCGCGCAGCGGGACCTGCTCGATCGCCAGCGGACGAATCCCGGCGAGGATGCGATCGCTCGCCTCGTGGACGGAGAAGGCCACGCGCTACCGAAGCCGCAGGCGCGACAGTCGCACCGCGACCGAATCCTGGAGCTGTTCGATCGTCCGGTTCGGCACGGTGAAGTTGTTCGAGAGGAAGCTGAAGATCAGGAGCTGCCCGTCGGCGGTCGTCACATAGCCGGAGAGCGATCGCGACTGCGCGACGGTGCCGGTCTTCGCGTGCACGTTGTTCGCCGCCGGCGTGCCCTTCATGCGACTGCGCAGCGTGCCGTCGATGCCGGCGATCGGCAGCGCATCGTAATAGACGCTGAAGTTCGGCGACCGACGCATCGCGTCGAGGATTCGCACCGCGGTGCGCGGAGTGATGTAGTCGTAGCGCGACAGCCCGCTGCCGTCGCGAATGACCGTCTCCGACGGCGGAACGCTCCACTGCGCGAGCTGCTGCCGCACCGCCGACGCCGCGCTGTCCGGGCGCCCCGCGCCGTACTTCTCGAGCGCGATCGTCCGGAAGAGCATCTCGGCGATCTGATTCTGCGAGGGCTTCATGAGCGCCTTGAGGACCTCGCGCAGCGGCGGCGACGTGAGCGTCGCGAGCGTGTCGATCCGTCCGCCGCTCGGAGGGACCGACGCCTCGACGACGATGCCGCGGTTCATCAGCGCTTCCGTCATCGCGCCGGTATATGCGGCATCCGGATCGTGGTGGACGAGCTCGATCGTCGTCGTGTCGCCGGCGCCGATCCGGCCGCTGATGTTCTCGACCCAGGTCGTGCTGTCCTTCCGCGAGTGCACCTGCGCCGGGACCGACCGCTCTACCGTCGTCACCGTGGCGCGGAAGGGCGGCACGGAGCGCGCCGGACGGATCGCCACCGACGCCGCCTCACCGACGGTGGCGGCGCCGCGGACCTTCGCCTCGCTGAACCCCTCGTTGAACAGCAGCTCGTCGATCGGCGCCGAGTACGAGTCCTCGAAGTCGGCGTAGCTCCAGCCGTAGCCGAGCACGTCGCCGGGGAAGGCGTCGCCGTAGGGGAGGACGCGTCCGGTGATGCGGCGAATGCCGCGCGCGTAGATCGAGTCGGCGATCGCGCGCAGCGGCGTCATCGCGTCGCCGGCCATGTGATCGCTCACCGACGGATCGCCGCGGCCGATGACCAGCAGGTCGCCGTCGAGCGTGCCGTTGCTCACGGTGCCGCGCGCCGCGAACGTCGTCTTCCAGCGATACTCCGGCCCGAGCTGCGCCAGCGCCGTCGCGCTCGTGAGGATCTTCATGTTCGACGCCGGCATGAACAGCTTGCCGGCGTTCCGCGAGTAGAGCGTATCGCCGCGCGCCGGGTCGACGATGAGTATTCCTAAATGAGCGTTCTGGAAATCGGGCGCGTCGGCGGCGGAGTCGATGTAGGCGCGCAGGGCGGCGTTGCTCCCCGTCGCGATCGACGCCGGTCGGGGGGCGGACGACCCGCGGCACGCCGCGGCGGCCAGCGCCGCACCGGCGAAGTAGCGAAGTCTCGGCATCCGGGAAGAATACAGCGGCCCGATCAGCCGCCGCGAGTCATCCGCTCCGCGAGCGCCAGATCGGCCGGGGTGTTGACGTTGAAGAACAGCCGGTCAGGGTCGCCCGCCGCGGCGAGCTCGAACACCCCGACCCGCCGCACGATCGGCAGGAGGTCGGCGAGCTCCGACAGCCGCATCCGCCCCGCATCGAGGGCCGCCTCCACATACGGCAGGGCCTCGCGGGCGTAGGCCGCGCAGAGCGGCTCCAGCCCCTGCGACGTCTCCGGGATCGCCGCGTGAATCGGCGGCACGAGCCGCTCGGCGATCAGCGCGAGCAGCGCCGTCGTCACGAACGGCATGTCCCACGCGACGACGAGCACGTCGTCTTCGGCCGCCGCGAGCGCGGTGTGCAGCCCGACGAGGCTTCCACGCTCGGTGCGCGCGTCGGCCACGATGCGGCGCCCCGACGCCGCGAGCGCGTCGCGCAGCGCCGGGTCATTCGCGATCACGATGACATCCGTCGTCACGCCGCGCAGCGCCGACTCGACGTGGTCGACGATCCGCGTTCCACCGACCGTTGCGAGTCCCTTCGGCTCACCGCCGAAGCGCGTGCTGCCGCCCCCCGCGACGATCGCGCCGATCAGGCGCGCAGCCCTCGCTGCTCGGCGGCTTCGTCGAGGCCCGCGGTGAGCGCGCGCTCGACGAGCAGCGCGTGCGTCGGCGCGCCGCGGCGCTCCTTGAGATAGCGCCCGCACGCGTTGCAGATCGCCAGCTCGTAGCCGAGGTATGGCGACGGCACGCGCGCGAGCGTCGGCGACGCCTCGGCACCGCAGCCAAGGCAGCCGTGCACGTTCGTGCGCCAGATCGTGTCGCAGCGCCAGCAGACGAGGCTCCGGCGCTTGTCCGTCGCCATCGCGAGATCGGGCGATGCGCCGCAGCACGGACACTGCGCGCGCTTCCACTGCGCGAGTGAGATGCCGTCGGTCACGTCGGCGGATGCGCGCGAGAGCACGGCGTTGCCGAGAATCGCCGCGACGGTGCGCGCGAGACGCAGCGCCGGCGTGCGCGGCATCGATTCGCCGTTCGCCCAGCTGAGCACGAGGGCGCGCGCATCGGGCGAGCGCGCGCGCATCGCGTTGAGCTCAGTGGTCGATGCGATCCCCGTGCGCTCGAGCGTTGCCGCGGTGCGGGCGAACGAGCGCGTGAGATCGGTGGCGTTGGCGAGCAGTACGGGCGCATCGAAGGCCGGACGTCCCGCACGCACTCGCGCACGTGCCTGGTCGACGTCGACGCTGGCAAGACCGCGCTGGCGCAGCGCGTCGTGCAGCGTGACGAGGGGAGCGTACTGCTCGGCGAGCGTCTTCGTCTCGGCGGACGAGCGTTTGGTGGAAGCGGGCGTCACGTCGTGGTTTCTCCACCGCAGAGAAGAACGACACCCGACGCAGGTAACGAGCGGACTGAACTAGTGTTTATTCCGCGCGAAAACTCGAGCGAAGCGTATCATCTTCGGCCAAAACGACCTCGACCACACGGACACTTTGTCCGAGTGCACGCTGCACGCGTTCATATATGAACTTCGACAGCTCTTCACCGGTGGGAACGAGCTTCCCGTCGGCGAACTCGGGGACGTCGAGGTTGATGTTGCGATGATCGAACCGTTCGCGCACTTCGGACGCGAGAACCCGATCCAACCGGCCGAGGTCGACGATGAATCCCGTCTGCGGATCGATCTCACCCGTGACGGTGACGTCGCAGACGTAGGAGTGGCCGTGAAAATTCTCGCGCGCGCACAGACCGAACGTCTGCATGTTCTTCTCGTCCGACCAGTCGGGACGGCGATAGCGATGCGCGGCCGCGAAGGTGACGCGGCGAGTGAGGAAGGAGGGCATGGGGGGAAAACTACAAAGGGCTTAGGGGTTAGGGCCGAGGGGCTAGAAAACCCATACTCGATTCCTAGCCCCTAACCCCAAGTCCCTAATCCCTGTTCTTCAATGGTCTTCCCCGGCGTTCGGATCCTCGATGAACCCTTCCTGCGTCGGCGACTCCGGAGGAATCCACGCCGTGCCGTCGGCGATCGCGTGGCCGACGTCGGTCGTGCCGTACAGCTCGTGATCGATGTCGTCCATGCGCGATTCCGATTCCGGCTCGAGCGGCAGCGCCCGATCGCCGAGCAGCAGGCCTTCGCGCTGATCCTCGTCGGCGAGATGCTCGTCCATCGCCACCGGGCTCTCGGCGCGACGCACCGGATCGACGACGATGTCGTTGCGGATGTTCACGAAGCCGAGGACGTCGGTCACGACGTGTCCGGCGACCAGCTTCTCGCCGTCGGTGCCGACGCGCCCGGCGAGCACCACGGTGCCGTGGTCGACGCTCACCGTGATCTCGTCGACGTCGACCATGTTGTTCTCTCGGAGATGCTCGACGACGAGTGCCTTGATCTCGTCGCCGTTCAGATCATCGAGGTCGTGGATGTTTTCAAAATCGCGCGCCATGAGGTCACCGTGGGTGTCCCCCGGCGCGCCGTGCTAGAAGAGTCGCGACAGGCCGAGGGTGAAAGTCGGATTGTTCAACCAGAACGACTTCGCCTGCGTGCTCGGCACCACCGGCGTGCCGCCGGTCGGCGTGGTGAAGAATGCTTCCGGATACGCCATCGTGTAGAGCCGGTTCTTCACATCGCCGCGAATCGCCCAGCGGCCGCCCGGAAGAATGCGGACTCCGCCACCCCACGTGAATGCAAAGCGGGTGCCGAACTTGAACCCGCCAGGCTCCGCGCCCGACTGCAGATCGGTGATGAGTCCGACACCCGTCTCGAGCACGGGCGCGATGTGATGCCACGTCTTCGCGCCGGTGAGCCCGAGCCCCAGTCCCGCGTCCGCCGTGTAGAGCGGACGGCTCTTCGTGCCGAGGTCGCGCGCCGCGCCCGTCTTCGACGGATCGATCACGTTGCGCTCGCTCGAGAAGCGCGAGGCTTCGGTGATGAGATAGAGCGGACCGGTCGCGCGGTACGAGTACTTCAGCCCCGCCGCGAATCCGCTCTGCGGACCGACGTTCGCCGCGTCGCGGTGCGCGTGATTGTACCCGCCGAGGAGCGTCAGCTCCTGGTTGTACTCGAGGTCCAGATACGGACTGTTCGTCGGCAGATGTCCGACCGCCGATGCCGACGCGGGTTGCGTCGGCGTCTGCGCGGCGAGCGCGCCGGCGCTGAACAACAGTGCTGCGATCGGCGCGAGGTAGTTCTTCACGCGCGTTCTCCCGTGAGTCTCAGGTCTACGCCGGTCATTTCGGCGGGCTGCTCGAGGCCAAGCATCGTCAACAACGTCGGGCCTACGTCGCACAGGGCGCCGCCGTCCCGCAGCGGCACCGGCTTGCTCGAATCTACAACGATGAACGGCACCGGATTCGTCGTGTGCGCGGTGTGCGGACCGCCCGTCTTCGGATCGATCATCATCTCGCAGTTGCCATGGTCGGCGGTGATGAGCAGCCGCGCGTCCGACTTCGCCGCCGACTTGAGGACACGCGTCAGGCATTCGTCCACCGTCTCGACGGCCTTGAGGACCGCCGGCATCACGCCCGTATGGCCGACCATGTCGCCGTTCGCGTAGTTGCAGAGGATGAAGTCGTGCTCCGCCTTCTCGATCGCGTTGCACAGCACGTCCGTGACCTCGAGCGCGCTCATCGCCGGTGCGAGGTCGTACGTCGCCACCTTCTTGCTCGGTACGAGCTGCCGGTCCTCGCACGGGAAGGGCGTCTCGATCCCCCCGTTGAAGAAGTAGGTGACGTGGGCGTACTTCTCGGTCTCGGCGGTGCGCAGCATCGACATGCCAGCCTTTGACACCACTTCGCCCACGATGTTCGCCATCGACTGCGGCGGGAAGGCGACCGGCAGGTCGAAGGTCCGATCGTAGCTGGTCATCGTCGCCACTTCGAGGTCCGGGCGCTTGCCGGTGTCGAAGCCGTCGAAGCCGGGCGTCGCGATCGCATTGACGATCTGCCGCATCCGGTCCGCGCGATAGTTGAAGAGAATGAGCGAATCGCCGTTGCGCATCGGCGCGACGGGCTGCCCGTCGCGCACGATCACCGTTGGCGTGATGAACTCATCGGTCTCGTTGCGATTGTAGGCATCGCGAATCACGTCGATCGGGTCGGTGCCCTGCGGGCCGACGCCGTCGACCGAGACGCGATACCACTTCTCGATCCGGTCCCACCGCTTGTCGCGGTCCATGCCGAAGTACCGGCCGCCGAGGCTCGCGACGACCGCGCGGCCGCGCGCATGGTCGAGGAGGTCCTTCATGTAGTCCAGCCCCGAGCGGGGCATCGTGTCGCGCCCGTCCATGAGCGCGTGGATCGCGACCTTCTGAACGCCGCGCGCCGCGCACAGGTCGATCAGCGCGAACAGATGCTTGTCGATCGCGTGCACGCCGCCGCTGCCGATCAGCCCCATGAGATGCACGGTGCCGCCCGCCTTCTTCGCATGCTCGCACGCGTGCACGAACACCGGATTGTCGAAGAACGAGCGGTCGCGGATCGACTCGTCGATGCGCACGAGATCCTGCATCACGACGCGCCCGGCGCCGAGGTTCAGATGTCCGACCTCGCTGTTGCCCATCTGGCCTTTCGGCAGGCCGACGGCGAGCCCCGACGCATCGAGCAGGGTCGTGGGCTCACGACGGAAGATCGAATCCCAGGTCGGTGTGTTGGCGAGCGCGATCGCGTTGCCCTCGCGCTCGGCGCGGTATCCCCAACCGTCGAGCACGACCAGAACTACGGGACGTTTTGGCAAGTGAGCAGTCGTATTAGGCGTAAGGAATGTGATACGAATCTAACGCCCGTAACCGGGCTCGGCTGAACCGGTCGTAAAGTCTGTTGCCTGATGGGGTTGCGCATCGTCAACCGAGGCTTATCATGGCACTGTCCCGCCGCGCTCCCGCCGTATCCGTCCCTCCGGTTTTTCCCCGCTGCATGCAGTACTTGTCCCGCCGTCGTACGCTCGGCTATGCGAGCGCGCTCGCGCTGTCGCTTTTTTCGGTCGTCGCCGCCACTTCACATGGCAGCGCCCCGACAGCACGAGCACGTGTTGTCGCCGATTCTCTGAGAGGAAGAAGCGGCAAGCTGCTCGTGCGCTTCGTCGTTCCGAACGACGGCGCGACGCCGGGCATCTATCCGGTGAGCGACTCGACGCTCGCGCGCCCCTTCTCGTTCATCGCACTGCACCCGTTCGCGTCGAAGCAGGGCGCGACGCTCGGCAACTATCGCATCGGCTACTGGCCCGGCGAGCGTCGGCAGGTGTCGCCGGCGTACGCAAATCCGCTCGGCTTCATCGAGGTCACGGAGGCGAACGCGGACACGCGCATCTCCGAGCACTTCCGGCTGCGCGATTTTCTGACGCACGACCAGGCGCGCGTCTGGCCGAAGTATCTCGTGCTGCGCGAAGACCTGATCGACAAGCTCGAGCTCGTGATCGCCGAGCTGGAAGCCGAAGGGCATCCCGTGCGTCACATGACGGTGATGAGCGGCTTCCGCACGCCGCAGTACAACGCCAACGGCGGCATCACCTCCGGCCGTGCCGAGATGAGCCGCCACATGTACGGCGACGCCTCGGACGTGTTCGTGGACAACGACGGCAATGGGACGATGGACGACCTGAACGGCGACGGGCGCGTCGACTATCGTGACGCACAGGTGATCGTCGCCGCCGCGGAGCGCGTCGAGAATGCGCACCGCGATCTGCTCGGCGGTGGTGGGGTGTACAAGGCGACGCGGGAACATGGCCCGTTCGCGCACATTGACGTTCGCGGCAATCGCGCGCGATGGGGGTTGGTGCAGTGAGTTGGACGTTTGGACGCGGTCTCGCCGGCGCCGCCTTCGTCATGCTGGCGGCGATCATCGGCTCGTTTCAGTTCGCGCATCGCTCCGTCGCGCCCACCGAGCCGTTCGCCGCGCTCACCCGCGCGGCGGGGTTGAAGCTCGGGGCGTCGCTCAACGCGTTCGGTGCGAGCCGGCCCGGGCGCCAGCGCCTCGCGCTTCCCGCGCGCACGGTAGAGTTTCCCGTCGAAGTGAGCGGTGATCCGTCGTCGCTCACCTACCAGTGGGTACCGGCGAACGACACGCTCGCCCAGGGCGAGGCGCGTCCGGTGAACGGCGCGGGCTTCGTCGCGCCGGTGAACCCCGGCTTCTATCGCCTAGCGATCTCACGTGGCGTCACTCGCCAGATCATCGGCGAGCCGGCGCTCGTCGTGATGGTGCCGTTCGAGCAGAAGGTCGGCGCGCGCCTCAACGGCTACAACATCGGCACGTACATCGCCGAGCGGCTCGGGCATCACGACCATCCCGAGGGCTTCGTCCAGGTCGACGAGCGCGATCTCGATCTCAAGGTCAGCAAGCATCTGCGTCTGGGCGACTTCATCACCCACGACCAGCAGGCGGACGTCTGGCCGAAGTACGTCGCGCTCAACCCGCGTCTGCTCGACAAGCTGGAGCTCGTGCTCGCGCGAGTGGGATCCGGGGCACGCGCAAACGTCGCGATCGATGCGGCCCGTGAAGACCTCCAGACGGACGTGGCATTTGACGTGCACAGCGGTTTCCGGACGCCGGCCCACAATGGCGGCGTCTGGCGGGCGGCACGCGACAGCCGGCATCAATACGGCGACGCGGCCGACGTGGCGATCGACGCCGACGGCGACGGTCGGGTGACGCTGCGCGACGAGCTGATCGTCGCGCGCGCGGTCGAGCAGGTCGAGGCCGAGCACCCTGATCTCGTCGGAGGCCTTGGGCTGTACACCAGTCGGCACTACCGTACCCCGTACGTGCACATCGATGCACGGGGAAAGCGATCACGCTGGACTGGCTGAGCACTACTTGGAAATGGGGACAATTTCGTGAACGAGCATCTGCGCGACCGCATTCTCAGAAAGCTGGAGACCATGTCGGACGAGCGCGGCTATCAGGTGCTCGATTACGTGGAGTTCCTCGAGTCCAAGTACGCCGAGCGACAGTCCCCGACCGCCAACACGTTCACGAAGTTCACCGAAGCGATCGAAGACAAGCTGAGGGCCGGCAAGGTCTCGGCGAGCGCGATCGCCGAGACGATGGGCTTCATGAACCGCGCCGCCAACGTCCTCAACAACGCCATCGAGACCGGCAAGACGGTGGCGAACGATCTGGTCGACAAGGCGCGCACCGCTGCCGAAGCGCGGCCCACGACGAGCGGCCCGCCGCCGTCGACGCCGAACAACGCATCGTCGACCGCCCACGAGACCAAGGATCCTGGCGGACCAGGGGAGAAGCTCTGATGGCGACACGTGCACGCGGCGGCGCTCGGCGCCGACCGGCGACGGCGGACAACGACAGCCCGGCGGTTGGCGCACCGCGCACCGGCGCGAAGCGGACGGTCATGTACTACATCCGGCAGCTGCCGCAGTACGTGCGGCTGCTCGGCGGCCTCGTCACCGACAATCGCGTCTCGATGACCGACAAGCTGCTCGTGCTCGGCGCGGTCGCCTACATCGTGATGCCGATCGACCTCATCCCCGACTTCATCCCCTTCTTCGGCGAAGTCGACGACGTCTACATCCTCGTGCTCGCGCTCCAGCGGCTGATCGCGAACGCCGGACGGACGGTGCTCCTCGACCATTGGACGGGCGAGCCGTCGGATCTGGCCGACCTGAACCTGCGCGGAGCAATCGCGGCCGCCGCGTTCTTTCTGCCGCGGAAGATTCGTCGCCGCCTGAAGGTCATCGGCCGGGCGTGAACTGCCGGGTTGCGGGTCGACCCGAAAGACTGGCGCAAGAAACTGGACTTGCTCGAGCTCCCCGCCTACCTTTCGCTATGGCGACCAGAACTCGACATCCAGCCAGACCCGCGTCCTCGGAAGAGGAGAGCGGGTCTTTGCGCATTAAGGACCGCCCTTCGGGCGGCCATTCGCGGGTCCGTGAGGACCTCGCGCTCACGTTCGACGACGTCCTCCTCGCGCCCAGGCACTCGCTGACGCACCCCAAGGACGTGTCCGTTTCCTCCCGGTTCTCCCGCGGCATCGAGCTCCGGATCCCGCTCGTCTCGGCGGCGATGGATACGGTGACCGAGTCCGACATGGCGATCGCCATGGCCCGCGCCGGCGGCATTGGCGTGCTCCACAAGAACATGTCGATCGACCGGCAGGCGGCCGAGGTGGATCGTGTGAAGCGCTCGGAGAGCGGCATGATCCTCAAGCCGATCACCCTGCGGCCCGGCGATACGGTGCGTGAAGCCACTGCGCTCATGCACCGTTTTCGCATCTCGGGGGTGCCGATCGTCGACGAGAACGAGAAGCTCGTCGGCATCATCACCAACCGCGATCTCCAGTTCGAGCGCAACCTCAATCGCCCGCTCAGCGAGGCGATGACGAGCCTGAACCTGATCACGGCGCGCGAGGGCACGACCCTCGACGAAGCCGAGCAGATTCTCGCCAAGCATCGCATCGAGAAGCTGCCGGTGGTCGACGCGAGCGGCGTGCTGAAGGGCCTCATCACGATCAAGGACATCCACAAGCGCCGCCAGTATCCCGACGCGAACAAGGATCGCTTCGGCCGTCTGCGCGTCGCGGCGGCGATCGGTGCCGGCGGCGACTACCTGACGCGCGCCCGCGCGCTCGTCGATGCCGGCGTCGATGCGTTGATCATCGACACGGCGCACGGTCATGCCGACGCGGTGCTCAACGCGACCGCCCAAGCGCGTGAAGCGTTCCCCGACATTCAGCTCATCGCGGGCAACATCGCCACGCGCGACGCCGCCGAGGCGCTCGTCGAGCGTGGCGTCGATGCGGTGAAGGTCGGCGTCGGACCAGGGTCGATCTGCACCACGCGTGTCGTTACCGGTGTCGGAGTTCCGCAGCTCACCGCGGTCTTCGATGCGGTCGAAGGGGCAGGGGACATTCCGGTCATCGCGGACGGCGGCATCAAGTACTCGGGCGACGCCGTGAAGGCGCTCGCCGCCGGTGCGTCGAGCGTGATGATGGGATCGATGCTCGCCGGCACTGAAGAGAGTCCGGGCGAGACGTTCCTCCTCGAGGGCCGCCGCTTCAAGATGATCCGCGGCATGGGGAGTCTCTCGGCGATGCAGGACGGCAGCGCCGACCGGTACTTCCAGGAAGGCGAGCTCTCTCCCAAGAAGCTCGTGCCGGAAGGCATCGAGGGACGCGTTCCGTATCGCGGACCGGTGTCGGACGTGTTGTTCCAGATGGTCGGCGGTCTGCGCAGCGGCATGGGCTACGTCGGCTGCGCGACGATCGACGAGCTGCGCACGGAAACCCAGTTCGTGCGTATCTCGACCGCGGGCCTGCGCGAGTCCCACCCGCACGACGTCACGATCACGCGCGAAGCGCCGAACTACTCGGTCTAAGTCAGAGCTCTGTTAGAGAGCGAGCGCCTTGCTTGACATCGCGCGCGGGGGTTCCCAACTTCCGCGCGCGACTGTGCTTTAGTGTATACATCCGTCGCTCCCGCCGATCGGCGGCGCGTTTGCGTGCCGCCGTCTTCTTACGTAGACAGCCCTGGAGACAATCATGGGTTTGTGGTCCACCAAGAGTATCGCCCTCCTCCAGTCTGAGGCGGCCGCCGAGGGGACTGAAGTCTCGCTCAAGCGAGCGCTCGGTGCGTTGAACCTCACGATGCTGGGCATCGGCGCGATCATCGGCGCTGGCATCTTCGTGCTCACCGGCACGGCCGCGGCGCAGTACGCGGGCCCGGCGATTGTGCTGTCGTTCGTTCTCGCGGGGCTCGGCTGTCTGTTCGCCGGCCTGTGCTACGCCGAGTTCGCGGCGATGATTCCGATCGCCGGCAGCGCCTACACCTATGGCTACGCGACGATGGGCGAGCTGGTCGCGTGGATCATCGGCTGGGATCTGATCCTCGAGTATCTGTTCGGCGCGTCGACGGTCGCCGTCGGCTGGTCGGGCTACTTCGTCGCGTTCCTCAAGGAGATCGGCATCAACCTGCCGGCCGCGTGGACGCAGGCGCCGCTGAACGTCGAAGGCACGCACAGCCTCGTGCGCAACATGCTGTGCATCAATCCGTCGACGGGCGAAGCGGTCGCCGCGACGGCGGGTGCCTGCGCCGCGGGGCTCACGGCCACGGCCGGCGTGATCAACCTGCCGGCGATGATCCTCACGCTCCTCATGACGGCGCTGCTCGTCGTCGGCATCAAGGAGTCGGCGGGCTTCAACAACATCATCGTGTTCGTGAAGATGGCGATCGTCATCGCCGTCATCGGCTTCGGCTTCATGTACGTCAACACCGCCAACTGGCATCCGTTCATCCCGGCGAACACCGGTGAGTTCGGCCACTACGGTTGGAGCGGTATCGCACGCGGCGCAGCGGTGGTGTTCTTCGCCTACATCGGCTTCGACGCGGTGTCCACGGCGGCGCAGGAAGCGAAGAACCCGCAGCGTGACATGCCGATCGGCATCCTCGCGTCGCTCGGCATCTGCACGGCGCTGTACATCCTCATGGCCCTCGTCATGACGGGCCTCGCGCACTATCAGGATCTCAACGTGCCGCACCCGGTGTTCGTGGCGATCGAAGCCGCGGGCCCGGCGCTCCACTGGCTCACGTACTTCATCAACATCGGCGCCATCATGGGCCTCGCGTCGGTCGTGCTCGTGATGCTCATGGGCCAGCCGCGCATCTTCTACTCGATGAGCCGCGACGGCCTGCTCCCCGCGGTGTTCGGCAAGGTGCATCCGAAGTTCCAGACGCCGTACGTCACGACGATCGTCACCGGCATCGTCGCCGCGGTGGTCGCCGGCTTCTTCCCGATCGCGCTGCTCGGTGAGCTCGTGTCGATCGGTACGCTGCTCGCGTTCGTGATCGTCTGCCTGGGCGTGATGGTGCTCCGCTACAAGCGTCCGAACATCCCGCGTCCCTTCCGCACGCCGCTCGTGCCGATCGTGCCGATCCTCGGCATCCTGATCTGCGCGTACATGATGGCGACGCTCCCGGGCGATACCTGGATCCGACTCGTCGTCTGGATGGTGATCGGTCTCGTGATCTACTTCGGCTACAGCCTCCGCCACTCGAAGGTGGCGAACCAGCCGGCCGAAGTCGCGGGCGACTGATCCACAACGACTGCGCGTCATCCTGAGCGCGAAGCGCGAAGGACCCCCTTCACTGAGGCGATCGCCTCGATGAAAGGGGTCCTTCGGCGTTTCACGCCTCAGGATGACTACTTTTGAGGCTATGTCCCACACCGTTCGCGAATTTCTCACGATCCCCGAGCCGCGCCGCGCGGCGATCCATCAGCTCGAGCGCGAGCTCGTCCCCGGACGCAAGGTCGCGCTCTCGACGCACATGAACGCCGACGGCGACGGCTGCGGCTCCGAGACCGCCCTCGCCCGCATGCTCATGCAGCGTGGCCTCGACGTGCGCATCGTCAATCCCACGCCCTGGCCGAGTCTGTTCGACTACCTCCTCGGCGACGACGTAAAGGACATGACGTCGAAGGGCTCGGCCGCGCTCAAGGGGATCGACATGCTGATCGTCCTCGACATCAGCGACGTGAAGCGCCTTGGCAATCTCACCGAAACGGTGCGCAAGCTCGACGTCCCGAAGCTCGTCATCGACCATCACATCGCCTCGGACGATCCCGCGGGCAACATCATCCTCACCGACGTCACCGCCTGTGCCACGGGCGAGCTGGTCTACGACCTCGGCTGCACGCTCGGCTTCGACATCACGCCGGCGATCGCGCAGTCGCTCTACGCGGCGATCCTGACCGACACCGGCAGCTTCCGCTTCAGCAACACCACGCCGCGCTGCCATGCGATGGCCGCCGATCTCCTCGCCACGGGCGTCGATCCGGAAGAGAGCTACGTGCGCATCTACGCATCGGCGCCGGCCGGACGCGTGCGTCTCCTCGGCGAAGTGCTCGACACCCTCGGCGTCGATTCGAACATCGGGCTCACCTGGCTGTCGATGAACGCCGGCGCGCTCGAGAAGTACGAGGTGCGCCAGGAGGATCTCGACGGGATCGTCGAGCACGCCCGGTCGATCGCGGGAACGCGCATGGCGCTCTTCTTCCGCGATCTCGGCTACGGCAAGGTGAAGGTCTCCTTCCGGAGCACCGGCGCGGTCGACGTCAACGCCTTCGCTCGCCAATTCGGCGGCGGCGGCCACGCCAAGGCGTCCGGTGCCCTGATCACCGGCTCGCTCGACGACGTCCGAGACAAGGTCATCGCCGCCGCGCGAGCCTACCTCGGGTAAGGCCTGAGCGAAGGGGCTTAGATTTCGGGAAGGACTTAGGGGTGAGGCCGTTCC
>CBHWBX010000049.1:0-15149 GCA_966111935.1 uncultured Gemmatimonadaceae bacterium | reverse complement strand
TCGCACGACACCGCGGAGACAGGGAAGACCGATGTGACCTCGAAGGGCGAGATCGTCGGCGTCGTCGCCGACGTCAAGCAGAACGCTCTGAAGGAAGCGCCGTATCCTGCCGTCTATCTACCGCAGCGTACCTTCCCGCTCAATGGCATGGCGTTCATCGTCCGCTCGACCGCCGAGCCGTCGACGCTCGCGGCCGAGATTCGTCGGCGCGTCGCCGAGGTCGATCCGCAGATGCCGATCTACGATCTCGAGACGATGAGTGACGCGCTGTCCGGATCCGTCGCGCAGCCGCGCTTCTATACGTCGCTGCTCACGGGTTTCGCCGGCCTCGCGCTGCTCCTCGCCGCGCTCGGGATCTACGGTGTGATCTCGTACGGTGTCGCGCAGCGCGGGCGCGAGCTCGGCATCCGCATCGCGCTCGGTGCGACGAACGAGCGGATCGTCCGCCTCGTGGTGGGGCAGGGATTGGGGCTCGTGCTCGTCGGCATCGCGATCGGCGTCGTCGGCGCGATCGGTCTGATGCGGCTCCTCTCGAGCATGTTGTACGAGGTTCGCCCGACCGATCTTCCGACGTTCCTCATCGTGCCGGTCGCGCTCGCGATCGTCGCCGCGCTCGCGAGCTGGCTGCCGGCCCGCCGTGCGGCGTCGATCGACCCGGCGAGCGCGATGCGCGCCGACTGAGCGCGGCTTTCCCCTTGCTTATCTACAACACGGACCACATAGTGTCTTGTAGATAACCAAGGGGAGCACGTGACCAAGCCAACGGATCTCGTTCAGGGGACCCTCGACCTCCTGATCCTGCGCACGATTCAGCGCGACCCGCTCCACGGCTGGGCGATCGCGCAGCGCATCCAGATGCTCTCCAACGAAGTGCTGCAGGTGAACCAGGGCTCGCTCTACCCCGCGCTCCAGCGGCTCGAGCGCCAGGGCTGGATCACCGCCGACTGGGGCATGTCCGAGAACAATCGCCGTGCGCGCTTCTATCGTCTCACTCCGCCCGGGCGCAAGCGGCTCGCCGCCGAGATGAACGACTGGAGCCGGCTGTCGGACGCGATCACGCTCGTGCTGCGCGAGGCCTAGCATGCGCGCGTTCTATCAGGTCGCCGCGTTCCTGCGCGGACTGTTCCGCAGCGCCGACATCGATCGCGAGATGGCCGAGGAGCTGCGCTTCCACATCGACAAGGAGATGGAGACGCAGATGCGCTTCGGCGCGTCCCCCGAGAGCGCGCGTCGAGCGGCGCGTCTGAAGCTCGGCAGCGTCGACGCGGCGCAGGAAGCGTCGCGCGACGAGCGCCCTGGCTCGCGTATCCGCCAGTTCGCGCGCGACGTCGTCTTCGGCGCGCGCCTCCTTCGCAAGTCGTTCGCCTTCACCGCGGCGACGATCGGCATCGTCGCACTCGGCGTCGGCGCGGTCACGGCGATCTTCAGCGTCGTCTACGGCGTGATGCTCAAGCCGCTGCCGTACGCCGAGCCCGATCGGTTGGTGAGCGTGTGGTCCGTGATGCCGAAGCTCAACCTCGCGCGCGCCTCGGTGAGCGCCGCCGACTTCATGGACTTCCGCGCCTCGAGCCGTGTCTTCGACGATCTCGCGCTCGTGCGCACGAACGGCAACTTCAATCTCGTCGGCGAAGGCGGCGAGCCGGAGCGGCTCCAGGGCGCGCGCACCTCGGCGAATCTCTTGAAGGTCCTCGGCGTGCGTCCGCTGCTCGGTCGTCCGTTCACCGAAGAGGAACAACGCTCGGGCAATGAGAACGTCGCGCTGCTCAGCTATGGACTGTGGCAGCGGCGCTATGCCGGCGATCGCGCGATCGTCGGGCGCATGATCCTGTTGAACGGCGTCCCGACGACCGTCGTCGGCGTGATGGGCGAGTCGTTCCAGTATCCCTCGCGCGACTTCCAGATCTGGATCCCCGTCTCGATCGACCCGCGCGAGCTCACGCGCGAGACGACGCAGAATTATCAGGTCGTCGGACGCCTCAAGCGCGGCGTCACGCTCGAGCAGGCGCAGCGCGACATGACCGGCATCGCGCGTCGAATCGAGCAGAAGAATCCGCAGACTGACGCCGGCGTCGGCGTGCTCGTCGTGTCGATGCTTGCCGACGCCGTGCGTCCGGTGCGCGGTCCTCTCTATCTGTTGCTTGCGGCCGTCGGCTGTCTGCTCGCCATCGCCTGTCTCAACGTTGCAAATCTCCTCGGCGCGCGCTCGGCGAGCCGGTCGAGCGAGTTCGCCGTGCGTCTCGCGCTCGGCGCGTCGCGCGGACGTCTCACGTTACAGGCGCTCGCGGAGGTGCTGCCGATCCTCATCGTCGGTGGAACGCTCGGGGTGCTCCTGGCCGCTTGGGCGGTGCAGCTGTTCGTCGCGAGCGCGCCCGTCGGCCTGCCGCGCATCGAGAACGTGGAGCTGAGCGGACCGGTGCTCGTCGCCGCGCTCGGCGTGCTCACGCTCTCGGGGCTCGTCGCGAGCCTGTTGCCGGCGAGCCAGGCGTGGCGCGCCGACTTCACCACCGTGACGAAGGAGAGCAGCCGCTCGGCCGCCGGTGGACGTCGTCACACGCGGGCGCGTCGCGCGCTCGTCGTCGCGCAGATCGCGTTCGCCGTGCCGCTGCTCGTGGGGACGGGCATTCTCGCGCGCAGCTTCGCGCGGCTCACCGACGTGCAGCCGGGCATTCGCACCGCGAATGTGCTGAGCATGGCGATCGCCGTGCCGCGAATGAAGTATTCGAGCGACGAGCAGGTTGCCGCGTACGAGACGCGACTGATCGACGCCATGCGCGTCGTCCCCGGCGTCGCGGCGGTCGGGATGGTCAATCGTCTGCCGCTCAGCGGCAACGGCCAGGTCGGAAGCCTCGAGCTCGACAACGGCACACCGACGCCCACCGTGCTGACCGTCGACTGGCGGTCGGCGACCCCCGACTATTTCGCGACGATGAGCATCCCGCTCGTGCAGGGGCGTGCGTTCACCGCGCAGGACGACATGCACGCGCCGCTCGTCGGCGTGATCGACGAGCGTCTCGCACGGATGGCGTGGCCCGGTCAGAGTCCGATCGGCCATCGCTTCCGCATTCCCGGCGCGCCCTGGCACGAGATCGTCGGAGTGGTCGGCCATGTGCGTCATGATGGGCTCGATGCTGACCCGCGTCCGCAGGTCTACTGGAGCTATCTACAGCGGACGCAGGATCGCATGGCGATCGTCGCACGTACGAACGCATCGGCGGCGTCGCTCACGAGCGCGCTCACCGCGGCGATTCACACCGTCGACGCCGATCAGCCGGTGTACGACGTCCGCACGATGGACGCCGTGCTCGATCGCTCGCTGAGCCAGCGCAAGCTCACGATGGTGCTCATCGGCGTCTTCGGCGCGGCGGCACTCGTGCTCGCGAGCGTTGGGGTGTACGGTGTTGTCGCCTTCGGCGTGACGCAGCGTCTGCGCGAGTTCGGCATTCGCGTCGCACTCGGCGCCGAGCGTGGCGCGGTGACGCGGCTGGTCGTGGGGCAGGGCGCGGCGCTCGCGGTGGTCGGTACTGCGATCGGACTCGTCGTCGCGATCGCGGCCGCGGGGGCGATGAAGGGGATGACTTACGAGACGAACCCGCGCGATCCCCTCGTGTTCGGAGGTGCCTCTCTCGTGCTGATCGGTGTTGCGGCGGTGGCGAGCTGGTTCCCGGCGCGGCGTGCGGCGAGTGTGGATCCGGCGGTCACGCTCCGCGCGGAGTGATCAGCGCGGAAGGCGGATGGTGAATTCGTTGGAGAAACGCATCGAATCGGGAATTGGCGTGCTGCCGCACGGTAGCTCGCCCGGGCAGGTCAGCACGCCGTAACCGAGACGTACCGTCCCTTCGAATGCGCCGTATGGAACGTGCGTGATACCATCCAGGGCGTTCGGCGCGTACAGCTCGAGCGTATCGACGCGGGTCTGCGACGGCTGCACGACGATCTGCTGATTGTGACCGACGCAGCCCCATCCCGGGTTCCACGCTGCCCCATCCTTGTTCCCAGGCGTGAGCAGTTGGACGGAGTAGATCGGCGTCGGGCTCGACGGATAGCAGCGCGCAAGGTACAGCGTCCCGCTCGTCGAGTTCGTGTAGCGCGCCACGACGCGCAGAGTGTACTGCCCGTCGCGGACTTTCGTCGCCGTGTAGACCACGGCGTCCGTCGTGAACGGCCCCGGCGGCGGTGCTCCGACGGGCTCCGTGCCCGCGCTCGAGCACGCAGCAACACCCGCCACAAGGATCTCCGTCATCACTCGACGCATCAAGCTCATCACGACCCTCCCGAATACCGGATGATAGCTGCCGGAGCCGACATTAGCAAAGTCTAATGTTTGTGCCGCTTCTTGACGGGCTGAGTCGGGGGGACAGGCCCGGTCCATGAATAGTGTGCGGTAGGGCATGAATGAGGGGTGGTACAATGACACGAATGCGCCGACTCGCGCTGCTCGGCCTGCCGATGGCCTCCGCGGCGCTGATCTGGCTGGGGTATGGAGGAAGGCCGTCGGAGTCCGGCACGCGGCTCGTCGTCAGTCTCTCGGCGAGATCGCTCAAGGTGATCGAGGACGGAAAGACCACCGAGACCTACGGCGTCGCCGTCGGACGGCCGAGTCATCCGACACCGACCGGATCGTTCTACACGGGTGACATCGTCTGGAATCCCGATTGGCGTCCGCCGCCGGAGGACTGGGCAAAGAACAAGAAGTACCAGCCGCCGGGCGCCGCCGCGAATCCAATGCAGGCGGTGAAGATCTACTTCCGCGCGCCGTACTACTTCATCCACGGAACGAATGATCCGGGCTCGATCGGCGAAGCGGCGTCGCACGGCTGTATCCGCATGACCCCCGACGACGCGACCGCACTCGCGCACACGATCGAGGACGCGGGCGGCCACGTGCCGTTGGAGATCGTCGATTGAAAGGATGCTCGTCATCCTGAGCCGAAGGCGAAGGACCCCTTTCACCGAGGAGATCGCCTCAATGAAAGGGGTCCTTCGTCGCTGCGCTCCTCAGGATGACGCTTTATTCGTGTAGCAGCATCCACGACGCGCCGAACCGGTCGCGCAGCATCGCGAAGCGGTTGGCGAAGAAGGTCTTCTCCATCTTCATGAAGACCTCGCCGCCGTCGATGAGCGCGGCGTAGATCCGTTCGGCGTCCTCCGCCGTGTCGACGCGAAGCGTGAGATACGCGCTCCGCATCGGCTCGGCGGACGGGATGTCGGCGCCCATGATCAGCGACCCGCCGACCTCGATGCGCGCGTGGAGCACCTTGTTTCCCCAATCGGGCGGGAGCTGCGGGTTCGGCACGCTGCCGTGGCGGGCAATGCTCACGATCTTCCCGCCCAGGTGCTGCTCGTAATGGTGAAACGCCTCCTCACAGCAACCGCGGTAGTTCACGTAGACGTCGAGATGCATCGGGATGACTCTGTGGTTGGGCTGACCGAACAGAGTCGCCGTCGCGGCCGCCTGTCAAATCCCTCTTGAGTCTCTGCGTACCGCGTCGTACTTTGTGGTATAAAGTGACCACAGGTGCAGCGATGCAGTGGCTGAGACGGGTGCGCGGCGCGGTCGGGGTGGGACTCACGTGGGCGCTCGGATGGGCGGCGTTCGGCCTGCTGATCGGCGTCAGCAGTGCGCTCTTCCCGTCGCCGATCTGGGACCGGTTCTTCGAGGTCTTCGACGCGCCGCTCCCCGCGATGGGCGTCCCCGGCTTCGTCGGCGGCGCGATGTTCTCGCTCGTGCTCGGCGTCGCCGCGCGTCGCCGTCGCTTCGATGAGCTCTCGTTGCGACGCGTGGCGATGTGGGGCGCGCTCGGCGGCCTGCTCGTCGGCCTCGTCCCCGCGGCCATGGTTGCCGTCGGGCTCGCGACGATCGACGGCCCCGCAGGCGGGTTGCTGGGGTTCACTGCGGTGATCGTTCCGCCGCTCGTCGTCCTGAGCGCCAGCTCGGCGACGATCACGCTCCTCATCGCCCAGCGTTCGGAAGCGCGCCGCGAAATCGCTCCCGTCAGCGCGCCCAGCGCGTCGGCGCGACGTGCACCCGTTCCTTGATGTGCTTGAGGTTCGCGACGATCGTGAACGTCATCACGACGAGCAGCGACCACGAGCTCCACTTGCTCACGTGCACCGCGCTCCACGCGCCGAGCTGATTCGGATATCGCCAGATACCGAAGAACGTACTGATGTTCTCGGCGAGCCAGACGAAGAAGCCGATGAGGATGAAAGAGAGTAGGAGCGGCATCCGCCGGTCGCGGTCGAGCGGGCGGAAGATCACCGTCGTGCGGAAGTAGATCGCGAGCGCGAGCGCCGCGAGATACCACCGCAGATCGGGGATGAAGTGGTGGGTGAAGAAGTTCGCGTAGATCGCGCCGGCGGTGCCCCATCCCATCCAGTAGGGTGGATGGTGCCGGATGCGCAGATCGAACAAGCGCCACGCCTGGATGATGTAGCTCCCGACCGCCGCGTACATGAATCCCGAGAAGAGCGGAACGCCCAGCACTTTCGTGTAGGCGAAGTCCGGATAGCTCCACGACCGGATGCCGCTCGATGTCTTGAACACCTCGAGCCCGAAGCCGAGAACGTGGAAGAGCGAGATCGCCTTGAGCTCGTCCCACGTCTCGAGCTTCGCGACGACCATCAATAGCTGGATGACGACGGCGATGCCGAGCAGGGCGTCGTAGCGCGGAACGCCGAGCACTCCGGCGCGCGGAACGGTGAAGACGGCAAGGAAGAAGAGGCCGGCGAAGAGACACGACCGCGTTTCCTTGAGGCCGAACCAGAGAAACTCGATCACTCCTCGGCGGACCGCGGATACGTCCGCGACCGGCGTCGCGACATCACCCATTCGGAAACGTCGGCAGCGACAACACCCGCCGCGCCTGCTCGATGTGCCGGTGGTCGTGCGCGACGATCAGGCGGAATCCATCGAGGACGCTGTAGGCCATCCGTACGAACGGCGAGACCATGTTCGTGCGTCGCGCCCGCTCGTCGTCGATCGTCATCGTCAGCCACGCCGCCATGTCGCGCTGCTGCGCGGCGAACCGGTCGACCAGCACGATCGGAAGATCGCTCCTCCCCGGGGTCGCCTTTGCCGGCGCGACGAACTTCTTCGTCGTCGTCGGCGCCTGCGAGCGAATGAGCATGCCGCCGAAGAGCGCTGGAACGATCGGCACGCGCTGCCAGGCACTCGTCGGCGGACCGTCGAGCGCGGCGCGCGCCGATGCGAGCATGAGCTCATTCGCCGTGACGAGATGCTCGAAGCACTGCGCGACACTCCAGCGTGTCGCGTCCGGTCGCCAGTTGATCTGCCGCGCATCGAGCCCGCTGAACGTCGACTCGACGTCGCGCGCGGCTTCGCGCAGCGCGTCACTCACTTCAGCGATCGACAGGCGAGTGTAATGCATGGCGATTCAGGTGGCGACCTAGTCGAACGGACCCCGCAGCAGCAGCGCTCCATACCCGATCGAAAGCGCCGCGGCGACGGCGAACGCGATCCAGGCGACGTTCGGCGCCGTGCCGGCGAGCAACGGTCGCAGAATGCTCGTCGCGGTAATGAAATAGAGCGCGAGATTGGCGAGTACGATAGGACGCCCGTAGATCCCGCCGAGCCGAGCGGACCGCTGTAGCCAGTTGAGGGCGGCGACGCCGAGCCACGCCGCGGCGAGCATCTGCGCGAACCAGGCGGCGCTCGGCGGATACGACCGGACGAGGGCAGGGACGAGCAGATCCGACGCGAAGAGCAGCGCGAAGCCAGCCACGCCCAGAACGAGCGCGCTGATGCGCGAGATGGCCGACGCGATCACGCCTGCGGCCGGCGCGCTTTGACGATTTCGCCAACCTCACGATCGTGCCCGATGTTCGACGCGCCAAGTCCCGCGATGACGCCGTCGATGTCGGCGGCCGAGCGGTTCTGGCTCATCTTCCACTTCCCCTCGAGGCGCGTGATCGTGAGCTCGATCCCGATGATCGCCTTCATCTGCGAGTCGATGAACTCCGCCGGCGCGTCGCTCGTCTTCCAGGACGTCTGGCGAATCGCTTCGGACCGCTGCGTCAGCGCCTCGAGATGCGTGCGGAGGAAGGGCTCGTCGTTTCGCACGCGCAGATTCGCGTACGCGTGCACCGCGATGTAGTTCCACGTCGGCACCGCGCGCCCCGTCTCGCGCTTCGTCGCGTACCAGTCCGGGGTGATGTAGGCGTCCGGCCCCGTGAAGACGACCAGGACGTCGTTCATCTCATTGGGCAGATCGCGCGCATGCGGATTCGCGCGCGCCAGGTGTCCGTCCAATACGCCCATCGGCCCGCCCTCGCGATTGAGGACGAGAGGCAGATGCGTCGCGTAGAGACCGAGCGACGGCGTGTTCGTGATGAATGTGCCGAGCGGCCGTGCATCCATGAACGCAAAGAGTGTCGGGAGGTCGCGTTCGGCGAATGAGCTGGGGATGTACATGAGGAGGAAGGCGCGAGGCCGATGAGGTCCCCTTCATGATACCGGAATTACCGGCGCGAGTGGAGATCCGTCAACGCGGCCAGGTGACCGCGAGAACGAGAACCAGCGCGAGCTCGAACGCGGCGTCGAGGAGATAGATCCGCGAGATTCGGCGTGCGAGCGCGTAGCGCAGGTCGATGGCCGCGAAGCTCAGCGCACTGCCGACGGCGAGGGTGAGCGTCGAGGCCCCGAGCTCGTCGCGGTAGAGCGCCACGGCGAGCACCGCACCGATGACGACAGCGAGCAGGCCGACCATGCGGACCAGCCAGTAATCGACCTTCGGGCCCGTGATGCGCTCGAAGGCAGTCCGGCTGACGAGGGACAGAAGGCCGGATCCGAGGTAGAAGACGGCCTGAATCGCGAGCGCGAGTGAACGACCATGCGTCCCTCCCCGCGAGTCGCGTGCCCGCTCTCCTTCTCAGGGCGGCGTTGACGGTTCATCGAGGATGACGCGGATGTCCTCCCAGATGAACCAGTGCTTGTTCAGCCGCTGAGCGTGGTGGGCTTCGTAGAACGGCACCGCGTCGGGGCTATCCAGGTCGGCGTTGACGCAGACGCGGCGAATGCCATGGCTCCCGAACCAGCGAGCCATCACCCGAAGCAGCTCGCTGGCCACGCCCGAGCGACGGTACTGAGGCGCCACGTACAGATACTGCACCTCGCCGTCGCAGCCATAGCGAGTCGTCGCGTGCCCGGCGATGTAGGCAGCGACGTCACTGCCGTCGAGCGCGATGAACGCGGTGCGTGGCGCGAGCGCCTGTTGCGGATGATGTCGGCCGTCGAGGTACGCGGCCATGCGCTCGTCGGCGGGACCGGCGGCCAAGTCGGGCGCGCGACTTCGCTGGATCGCCGGAACGTCCGCGCTCGTCGCTTCGCGATACCGCAGGCGCGCCGTCTCGTCAGGATGCTGAATCGCGAAGCACCTTCGTGAAGCGCCGGCCGGAATAGGGAAAGCCGCAGCTGGGGTAGAATTCGTGTGCATCAGCGCGACGCTCGGCGCTCGTCACCGAGAGACGATGGCATCCGGCATCGCGTGCCCACTGCTCGAGTGCAGCAACGAGCTGCCGGCCGACGCCCTGGCGTCGAACCGTCGTGTCGGTGACGAGCGCGGTGATGTATCCGGTTGGATGATCCGCGTGCAGTGTCGCGTGCTTCGCCGCACTCGCGGCGCCGACGACGCGGCCATCGTCGGTCACGGCGACGAGTGCGATGCCGCCATCCGATCGGAGTGCATCGAGACGAGCCGGAATGCTCGCCGGAGTGGATTGATAGCCGAGTTGCGCGAGCAGAGTCGCGAGAGAGGGCGCGTCGGCCGGTGCCGCGGGGCGAATCGTCAGCATTGTCGTCAGCGTTCGTGAAGTGGCGGGGTCGCGGTGCAATCCACCCCGGCAAGGTCGACCTTCGTCATCTGCAGCTCAACGGAGTGAGAGGCAACGACTAACGAAAGGGCAACACCTTCGTAGCGCGAATCAAAGATAGCTCGGCCTGAATATCAGCGATCTTGCCCTCGGCCGCATGCACCGTCACGACGTAGCGCCCCGGGGCGCCGCGCAATCTCCCGGCATACCGAAACTCGACCGACTGGCCGGGTCGGATTACGGCGCCCGGAATGGTAAAGACGACGTCCCCCTCCGGAAGCGGCGGCAGTCGCACAGGCTTGCCCTCGAGTGAAGTGTGCGGCGTTTGGAAAATCACCAGCGGCATCGTGCCGATGTTCGTGAGACGGGACTCCACCTCGAGCAGGTCGGCATTGGCGAGGAAGGTTGCCGTGTGGCGAAGCAGTCCGCTGTCCGGAAGGGCGAAGTCCCGCGTGATCGAGACCGAGCGCGCCAGCGTGAGCGGCGGCTCGCTCGCGAGCGCTCTCGGAAAGACGCAACCGAACGGATCGGACCGCGATTGCGATTGACGCGACTCGATGGTCTGGCCCCGGAGCGGGACGTCGATCGAATCACTACTGTTGTCGTAACCGATTCTGCGGATGAGCAGCTCGTAACGCCCCGGCGGCACTCTGCCGATGGCGAATCGTCCGCTGGTGTCGGTCATTCCGGTACGTGCGCCGGACGGAGAGCGCAGCGCGACGTAGGCCTCGGCCAACGGCTTCGAATCGTTCGCCACGAGCAGCCGGCCGCGAACCACCGACGGATTGGTCGTATCGCTCGCTGGGATCAATGCAAGGCTGTGCTTGAATCGTCCATCGGCGCACTCGGCGCGGAGCGGCTGCGCGACAGGAGATTCGGGCGCGACTCTCCCCTGGCAGCCTGACAGGGCGCCGCCGATCAGTCCCAAGCCGAGGCGGTGACGCGATCGGTGCAGGCGGATGGCGTTTAGAAGAATCATATCCGAACGATATGTCGGACAGCCTGCGCGCGCCTGTGATGTGAGTCATCGGTGTTTTCACTGCCGACACCCGGGCGGAGCGGTGCCGGCAACGTAGACGTTCGTCACCTGCGGCTCCGCCCGGTCATTCACTCAGGTCGTGCGAAGCGCTCCGTTCATGCCGTTCGGGAACAACCCGCCGCCGCTGACGCCGCTCTGATCGGTGAGATACACGATGCGTAGCACCTGCTGCGGCGTCCGACTGAATACCTTGGCGTCCGAATCCGTCGGAACGATGTTCGCCTTGCCGTTCATGACGATCCCCTGATCCAGATCCTCGGGACCGTCGAGGCGGTCACGCGCGTCGGAGATGGCATTCGCCGCGTTCCGCGCCGCGGTACCCATTCGATACAGCGTCGAGCGTGCCATGCCCATGTGGTAGGCTTCGGTCCCCAGGATGCCTGCCGCCGCATCGAGATTCGTTTTGCTCGCTAGAAGCGGGGCCGCGCCGTGATACGCGGTGACTCCGACATCCTCCATCAGCATTCCGCCGAGGTAGAAGTTCATCTCGCTTGCGAACGGATCGAAATTGTCGCCGAGGCCGGCGGCCTTCGCGGCGGCCCGGAAGCCACCGGCGATGTCGATCGTCGGGCGGCTCACGGCTTTGCTCCCGAGAACCCGCCGATAGAACCGCACGTGCGCGAGCTCGTTCTGTGCGACCTCTTCCATGAATTCGCGGAGATCCTGATTCTGCCAGCGCACCATTTGCCCGCCGGTGACCGTGCCCGGATTCGGACCGGCGTCCGCGTCACTCATCCCGCGCCCGGTGGTGCCGCGCAGATAGTACTCGGCCTCGAGTGACTCGAGATTGAGCGCGAAGTTGAAGATGTCTTCGTCGGTTATGTCGACGAGGCTGAGCTTCCCAGCCGCGCTTTGCAACGACCGATTCGTACTTGCACATGCAGGCAACGTTGCCGCGATCCCCGCGGCGCTCAGCGCCTTGATCGCGCTGCGGCGGCTGACTCGTTCATCGATCCGCATGATGTGTGCTCCGGAATGAGACGCGTGCGCGGGCGCCCGCACGGCGAAGTCATGCGGTGTCCGGTACTCAGGTGTTCAGCGCACGGCCGCATTTGAAGTGCCTATGTCGCGGTCAAATGACGAAAAACGATCCTAGGAAAGGACGCTGGCACTGGCTGTCGCCATCCGAGAAACGCGGACGGCCCATTCGGTGAGAAAAACCCGGAGCTCCTTGCATTCGGCAGCCAGTGTCGCTGCCGCATCGGTCGCTTGCTGCACCTCCGCTATCGATGGTCGATCCGCGGCGAGCGATGCGGCGGCGGTAGTCGGCGCCAGGTACTGTCGCCCCATTCGTAGCCGATCCACGTCGTGGCTGCCGGCATCGTGCAGGGATTCATGTTGCAGATGGTGAGGCTCAGCCCGCGAGCTCCGAACCTCAGCGCGGCGGGGCCAAAGACCTGTGCGGCGCTGTCGGCTTGCAGGCGAACGGCCGTGCTATCGGTGACCGGGATGGACGTCACGTATGTTATGTCGAGCCGGCGATTGGGCACGCGTCCGGGCGACATCGACATGAATTGGATGATCGCCCAATCCACGACGTGGACGCGATTGCCGCCGACGACGACCGCCGAGTCCTTGCTCCTGGACGGTGACGCCGAGGGAAGCTGGCCGAGGGCGTCGTGGTGGATCGCGGCGAGACCGAGCGCCGCTACGCCCATCCGTAGAGCTACCACCATCGCGTGGTTCATCGTGCTCCCGGTTTCCGGTCGATTATCGTCAGCGGCTTGTCCTCTGACCTTGATCATCAGGAATCACGGGCGCCAGGCAAACGTCGAAGCGGTGCGTACCAGGCGGCACACGAGTCCCGGCTGAAAGCCATCCCGATCATCAAGGAAATAGCCGATGTGTGCGATCGTGTGGCCACGCTTGACGATGATCTGCCCTGATGTGCAGTCGCCGCAAGGCGTCTCCATGATCAGTCCATCGGCATGGGTGAGCCGAATGGGACGCGGTGTCCCCGGTCTCCACAGCTCGGCGTCGGGATCCTCTGCGGTGTCGACGATGCGAAGCGTCGCCGCATAATCCTCGAGCGGCCGGTCCACGGAGTCCTGAATGAAGTCGATCTCGAGGCCGCAGAAGTATCGGCAGCCCGGCAACTCGGAGATGAAGTAGGAGCCGCGCGTTGAATCGAGTCGCGTGCGTGCGACAGTAGGGATGATGATCCGGAAGCTGTCGAGGCCGGCCGGCTTGGTTGCGGTCCAAGAGCCCTGGTGAGGCGGTGGAACGGTCTCACCCGGCTCCAGGACACGCCGCTGCGGGGCACTCTTCGCGTCGAGTGTCGCGCACGAGTCCAGCGAAACCGTGTCTTGCGCCGCGAGAGCAGCAATTGTCGACTGAGCGCGATCCGCCCTCGAGCACGCAGTAGCAAGGAGCAGTGCAATGGCGACGCGCCGGAATGCCATCAAAAGCTAAGGTCCGAACGGATCATAACGAGCGTCACCGTCCCCGGATCCCCGAGTACGAATTCGACCAGCGAATCGTATTGCGTGAGGGGCGACGTCGCGGCGCGGAGCTGGAGAATCCAGTTAGCCCCCCGTCGGACAATCACAGGATCAGTGAGGGCATACACGTGCGCCCGTTGATTCAGGTCGACCACCTCGCCGGTGACGATGCCGTTACCGCGGTCCTCAACCCACTGGAGCACTGCGTAGCGATGCCCCTCTTCGTGGCCTTCGCGACGAATCGTTACGCGGTAGTTGCCGGCGGTGCCAGCGGACGTCTGCCACCGGCCGGCGGAGATCATCTGTTCGATCGCGATGCTCGCGGAATCAGCCGAGCTGACCGGCGTCGGCCGGGCTCCGTGGAAGCACGCGGCGGCGATCGGCAGGATGATCAACCGGTGGTACTTCCGGAGATGCCTGTTAGCCATATAACGCCGACGTAGGCTGCAAAGCCAACGATCGGTACAGGGCTGATACTCGTTTACGGAATTGATGCATGCGTGCTGTTTAACGCCCTAGCCTAAGCGGCGAGCGAGTCCGATAAGAGTGCGGGCGAAGCCCGCACAGTTTAATAGCTCGCTTGTCAGCTTCAGCGTTCGTTAGGTTGACGGAGCGGGGATGCCCGGTCTGAGCGCGGTACGACCGACGCGGCCGAGTTGTGTGGCAGCGGCGGCTGCAAGCCATCCGTTAAGTGGTCCGCGTCGCCGCCGCCGCCGTGCGTGGGGCCACGGAGTGATTCGCGTCCGAGAATAGCTCCGAGAGTTGCCAGAGCTAACGCAGCGACAAAGCAGAGCGAAGCGTTGACGCGCTCCCACGGTAGATCGCGGACCCAGATCAGCTTCGGATGCACGCCGAAGACGACGCGATGAATGCCGATGGCGAGGAGGCCGCCGCCGACGATGAAGCACAGGCGGGACGCAGAACGAGCAAGACGAGCCACGAAAGACAAATGTCCGTCCATGCTGAGTGAGCCGTGTCAACCTAACGCCCTAGCTAAGCTGCAGAGCCCAAAGGCCAGGATACCAAAAGACTAAATCGGCATCCCAACGGGCGCCACGAGCCGGTGCTGACGGCACTTGTCGGCGCTTCAGCGTTCGTTAGGTGGTGCGGCGATCGAAGCGTCAGCGAGCGTCCGCTGGATGCTGGCCAGTTTGTCGTCGATGCCGCGCACCGCGCGAGTGAGGGCGCTAAGCGTTCGGACAAGCCAAAAGGCGAGGACTAGCGGCAGTCCGATAATGACCAGCAAGACAATGATCTGAATTCCGAACGCGGCCAATGCTGTGCTCCTTGTGGAGGGGCGTGCATCCACCTAATGCCCTAGCTAAGCTGCAAAGGGAACATATAACAGTGATGCGGCATCACAATTCAATAAACCCTTTGTCAGCGTCAGCGCTGGTTAGCCGCCAAGTGGTATAGCCCCGGGTACATGGGTAACACTCTAACCTGCATTCTAGAACTCGAAACAGCGAGGGCGGCAAGGAATCAGATAAGAGTGCGGTCGAAGCCCGCACAGTTCAATAGATCCTCTGTCAGCCTCAACGTTCGTCAGATAGCTCGCGCGCCGGAGGGTGCCGAGTGCTGCAAGCTTCCCGATGCAGTGTCGCCTGCGCGTGTGGCCAATGTGGAGGTCCCAGCGGTATTGCGTCGCTTTGTGCGGTGGCCACGCCGGTGAAAAGTGAGTCACGGCCCTGGACGGTGACGGTCGTCGGCGAGAAGCCATTGCTCCAGGTCAGGGTCAGCGTGTCGTCCTGGAAAGTCCATCGGGGACGAAAGCCCGTCGGGTAGGGGTAGGCGATGTTGGGAGTGAGTCCGCCCGCCGTGTGCAGACGAACGTGCGCTGG
>CBHWBX010000048.1:0-15164 GCA_966111935.1 uncultured Gemmatimonadaceae bacterium | reverse complement strand
GCGCTCGCCGCGGCTGCGGTAGGCGCGCGCCCTGCGGCGTGCCAGCGCCCCCGGCAGCCCGCCGTGGCGGCGGCGCAGCGCGCCGACGAAGCGCTCGAGGTCGGCGTCGGGACGGCCCGGCGCGCCGATCCAGGCCGACAGGTCGCCGCCCGGCAGGAAGGCGCCCGCGGTCCAGCCGGGGCGCGCCTCGCCGAGCAGGCGGCCGACGGCCGTCGCGGCCTCCTCGGCCAGCTTGCGGAAGGTGGTGATCTTGCCGCCCCACACGCTGAGCAACGGCGCGGCCCGGGCGTCGGGCTCGAGCAGGTAGTCTCGCGTCACCGCGCTCGGGTCGGCGGTCGCGTCGTCGAGCAGCGGGCGCACGCCGGAGAAGCTCCACACCACGTCGGCGGGCCGCACCGGCACGCGGAAGTAGCGGCTCGCCTGCTCGCACAGGTAGGCGGTCTCGACGGCGTCGATGCGCGCCCGGCCCGGGTCGGCGCCGGTGAACTCGACGTCGGTCGTGCCGATCAGCGTGAACTCGTCTTCGTAGGGCAGCGCGAACAGGACGCGCCGGTCGGCGCCCTGGAACAGGTAGGCGCAGCCGTGCGCGAAGCCGCGCGGCACGACGATGTGGCTGCCCTTGACGAGGCGCAGGCTGCGCGTGGCGAGCGGCTCGCCGGCGGCCGGGCGGGCCACGCCGCGCAGGAAGCTCTCGGCCCAGGGCCCCGCCGCGTTGACCAGCGCGCGGGCGTGGGGGGGGGGGGGGGGCGCCCGCCGCGGCCCCGCCGGGGGGGGGGCCCCCCCCCCGCCCCGCCCCCCCCCGACCGATCACTCGGCGATCGCGCCCCAGATCAGGGGGTAGGTCGCCACCGACTGGCCGCGGTACTGGGGACGGAACCCATACAGCACGACGTGTCCCTTGCCGTGGACGACGTCGACCAGCGCCGCCTTGCCGTTCAACTTCGATCCGCCGAGCAGCCACCCGGAGAGGAGCGGGTTGCCGGACGCCGGATAGGTGGCAACCGCGGTCGCGGTCGACGGGTCGGTGATCTCGAACGCGGGGCTGTTCTCGAACCAGATCGCCGGCACGCTCGCGGTGAAGCCGCGCGCGATGGGGTGATCGCGCTTGATGTCGACGGCGAGGATCGATCCCGGCGCGTAGAAATCGTTCTGCCGTACGCCGGCGAGGACGTTCTTCACCGGCAACTTGAGGCCATCGATGATCGCGCTCGACGCGCCGCTGAAGGCGAGCACCTTACCGCCGTTCTGAACAAACGTTTCCAGATTCGGGAAGATGTCCGGACCCGCGGCCGCGCCGCCGCGTCCACCGCGACCGCCGCCGACCACACCCTCGGGGAAGATGATCACGTCGTACTTCGCGTTCGGCGCGCCGGCGGCGAGATCCTTCTCGGTGATGTTGGTGAACGGAATTTTGTAGGTGTCGAGCAGGAACATCGTCCAGCCGTGATCGATCGGCTGGGTGGCGCTCGGACGATAGACGGCCACGCGCTTGGCCCGGTTGACCATCGGCGTGGAATACGCGGGCTCGGCGATCGCCTTGATCACGCCGCCCGTCGCCGGCGCAGCGCCCATGACGTGCGCGACGTCGACGCCGAAGAGCAGCGGCAGCGTGTGCGCCGTCACGTCGTACGGGCGCTTCGGCGGCCCGCCCGGATACTCGAACAGGTCGGGATAGTGCTGCCGCTCGAGCAGCGCCTTGGCGTAGTTGCCGAACGGCTGGCGCGTGAGCACGACGTAGCTGCCGGTCGGGTAGGTCTTGCCGTCGACGGTCACCGGGGCCGTGGACTCACGGATCTCGACCTGGCCGTGCTGGAGCGTCCAGACCAGGCGATTGAGCGCCTGCTGGTCGGCCTGCGCCTTCGGGATCACGATCGCCGACGGCCAGGCGTCGCGTCCCCATGCCGGCTGTGCGGCGAGCGCGCGATCGGCCTGCGCGGCGTAGCCCTCGAGCCAGGCGCGTCGATTGAGCGCCGCGTCGAGGAAGAGCGCCCAGCTCGCGGCGGTCTGGTAGCGCACGATGTCGCCGTAGGTCCATTTCCCACCCGGCCAGGGCGACGGGAAGTTCCAGGTCGTCGTCTTCGCTTCGTAGCCGCGGCCCGAGCGGAGCTCCTCGAAATTCAGCTCGATCGGCGTCGCGAGACGCGCGCTCGCCGTCTCGGTGAGGAGACGCGCACCGCGGTGGTAAAGCGAGTACTGGCGCGCCGGCGACCACTGGTCGTACGCGGCGTTGCTGGCGATGCCGGTGAAGCCCTGGTTGGTCATGCGCCAGACCATCGACATGCCGAGGCCGTTCGTCGCCGCGGTGAGGATCGGATCGATGTTCGGCTCGACGGGATCCATGTACGGCGGGATGAAGATGCGTCCCGCATCCGATCCCTGCTGGTGGATGTCGTTGACGATCTGCGGATCCCACGGCGTGTAGAGCGAGTCGACGGTGTAGCGCGTCTCGACCTGGGTGAACGCGTACCAGTCGCGGTTGTCGTCGTGGCCGACGTACTTGTGGTAGAGATCGGGCGGCTCGCGCCCTTCCATCGGCGTGCCCAGGGTCGACCGATAGTAGTCGCCGACGATGTCCACGCCGTCGGGATTCTGCGACGGCACGACGATGATGATGTTGTTCGCGAGGATCGTCTTCGCTTCCGCGTCGGCGGCGCGCGCCAGGCGGTCGGCGAAGACGAGAGGCGTCGTGAAGCCGCCGGACTCGGTCGAGTGAATCGCCGACGTCACGAGAATGACGTTCTTGCCTTCCTCGAGCAGTTTCTGTCGCTCGCCCGGCGACTGCAGCCGCGGATCCATGAGCTTGCGCTGGATCTGCCGGTAGTGCTCGAGGTTCGCGAGGGTGCTCGAGTCGGAGATGAACACGGCGAGGAAGGGCCGGCCGAGCGTCGTCTTCCCGAGCACGCGGGTCTGGACGCGCGGGCTCGCCTTGTCGAGCGCCGTGAAGTAGTCGGTGATCTGCTTCCAGGTCGGCAGCTTCCGGTCGGCGCCGGGCTCGTAGCCGAGGATGGAGGCCGGGGTCGGGAGCTTGGTCTGGGCGGGGAGAACGGCCGCCGTGGACGCTGCGAGGAGCGCGGAGAGGGCGAATTTTTTCATGGCGGTGAGACATTACGCCCCGTTCTTCGGCGGCGGAAGACCGGCAGGCGACCGGTCCGCGCCCGCAACCCGAGCGATCCCAAGCGAACCTCGCGCGGAAAGCGTATTCTTGTTGTGCGCCGCCCCTCAGGCGCGCCAAAGCCACCCAAGAGGATTCCCCCAAATGCCTCCACGTTTCTCCATCGCTCTTGCCGCCGTTGGCCTCACGGCCGGCGTGCTGCCGGCGCAGACGCGCGCGGCTGCGGGTGTCGCGTCGCCGCCGATGATGTCGTCGGTCGATACCGCGCGGCTCCGCGGGGTGCGCTACCGTTACGTCGGTCCGCCGCGCGGCGGTCGCGTCACGACGGTGACCGGCGTCCCGTCGCAGCCGCGGACCTTCTACATGGGCGTCGCGAGCGGCGGCCTGTTTCGCACGACGGACGCCGGCGCCAGCTGGGTCCCGCTGACCGACGGCAAGGTCCCCGTCGCGTCGACCGGCTCGGTCGCCGTCGCCGAATCCGATCCGAACGTCATCTACCTCGGCACCGGCTCCGACGACATCCGCAGCAACGTCTCCACCGGCCGCGGCATCTACAAGTCGACCGACGGCGGCGCGACCTGGAGCTTCATGGGGCTCTACGACGCCGGCCAGATCGGCGCCGTGCGCATCCATCCGACGAACCCGAACGTCGTATGGGTCGCGGCGATCGGCAACGCGTTCAAGCCGAACGCCGAGCGCGGCGTCTTCAAGACGACCGACGGGGGCAAGACCTGGAAGAAGGTGCTCTTCCTGAGCGACAGCACCGGCGCGGCCGATCTCGAGCTCAACCCGGCGAACCCGGACGTCGTCTACGCGTGGATGTGGCACGGTGAGCGCAAGCCGTGGACGATCATCTCCGGTGCCGCCGACAACGTGAACGGCAGCTTCTACAAGAGCACCGACGGCGGCGAGCACTTCACGAAGATCACCGGCGGCCTTCCGACGGGCCTCGTCGGCAAGGGCAACATCGCCGTCTCGGCGGCGAACCCGAACCGCGTCTACGCGCTCGTCGAGGCGAAGCCGGGCGGCGGTCTCTATCGCTCGGAAGACCAGGGCCAGACGTGGAAGCAGGTGAGCAACTTCGCGCAGCTCATCACGCGTCCCTTCTACTACACCACGATCGGCGTCGACCCGACGAACGCCGACGTCGTCTACGCCGGCGCCGAGAACTTCTACAAGTCGACGGACGGCGGCGCGAACTGGACGACGATGCGCACGCCGCACGGCGACAACCACGACATCTGGATCAACCCGAAGAATGGGCAAACGCTGATCCAGGCGAACGACGGCGGCGCGAACGTCTCGTTCGACGGCGGCCGCACCTGGTCGTCGCAGATGAACCAGCCGACCGCCGAGATCTACGGCGTGTGGATGGACGACCAGTTCCCGTACCGCATCTACGGCGCGCAGCAGGATGCAAACACGGTCATCGTGCCGAGCATGCCGCTCCCGGGCGAGACGGAGCCGTTTATCACCGGCCCGGGGTGCGAGACCGGCCCGATCATGCCGCACCCGAAGAACCCGCAGGTCGTCTACGGCGCGTGCAAGGGCCAGTTCGGCCGCATGTTCATGAACACGCGCGTCGAGCAGGCGTACTGGGTCGGCGCGCAGTCGCTCTACGGCAACGACGCGAAGGATCTGATCTATCGCTTCCAGCGCGTGTCGCCGATGGAGACGTCGCCCTGGGACTCGAGCGTCGTCTACTACGGCTCGCAGTTCGTCCATCGCTCGAAGGACGGCGGCGTGCACTGGGAGAAGATCTCGCCCGATCTCACCTGGAATCCGAAGGGGCCGTCGCAGCTCGGCAGCGGTGAGCCGATCACCCGCGACGTCACCGGCGAAGAGTTCTACAGCACGCTCTACGCGATCAGCGAGTCGAAGACCGAGCCGGGCGTGATCTGGACGGGCTCGAACGACGGTCCGTTCTACGTCTCGCGCGACAACGGCAAGACGTGGAAGAACATCACGCCGAAGGGCCTCGAGCTCGGCGGCCGCGTGCAGTACATCGAGACGTCGCCGCACCGCAAGGGCTCGGCGTACTACGCGGTCTATCGCTACCTGCTCGGTGATTTCAAGCCTTATATTTATAAGACTGATAATTACGGCGAGAGCTGGACGCTTCTCACCGACGGCAAGAACGGCATCCCGGCGGACTGGCCGACGCGCGTCGTGCGCGAAGATCCGGATCGCGAGGGCCTGCTCTACGCCGGCACCGAGTTCGGCATGTTCATCTCGTTCGACAACGGCGCGCACTGGCAGCACTTCGACCAGAACATGCCGGCGATGCCGATCACGGACATCAAGCGCCACCAGAAGGACCTGATCGTCTCGACGCAGGGCCGTTCGATCTGGATCATGGACGACGTGACGCCGCTCGCGCAGGTCGACGCGCAGACGGCCGCGCAGGGCGCGATCCTCTTCAAGCCGCGCGACGCGGTCCGCGCGCGTCTGGGCGGCGGCCGCGGCGGTTTCGGCGGCGGCGCTCCGGCGCTGTCCGGCCAGCCGCAGTTCCCGCAGTACGGCGCGACGATCAACTATTACCTCGGCCGCAACGCCAGCGGCCCGGTGACGATCGAGATCCTCGACGCGAACAACAAGGTGATTCGCTCGCTCACGAGCGAAGCGCCGGCTCGTCCGGTGACCGAGACCGTTGCCGCGGCGAGCGACGACGAGGAAGGTCCGCCGCGTCGCGGTGGTGGCCCGCCGGTCCGTCTCACGACGAACGTCGGTATGAACCGCGTGATCTGGGACTTCAACACGAACGACGGCATCATGGTGCCGCCGGGATCGTACAAAGTCCGTCTCACGGCGAACGGCAAGGGCGACATCCAGGCGCTCAACCTGACGATGGATCCGCGCCTCGTCGCGAATCGCATCACCGCCGCGGATCTCAAGGAGCAGTACGACCACAACGTGCGCATGCGCGCGATGGTCGAGGAGACGAACCGGGTCGCGGCGCGCATCCGCGCGGCGCGGACGAAGGAACCGAACAACGCGGCGATCCGCGCGCTCGGCGTCACGATGTTCGGCGCCGGCGAAGGCATTCGCTACGGCCAGCCGGGACTCCAGACGAACATCACCTATCTCGCCGGCATGACGCAGCGCGTCGACCAGAAGATCGGCCAGGACGCGATCGACCGGTACAAGGTGCTGCGCAAGGACCTCGACGCGCTCGAGGCCCAGGTCAACAAGGTCCTCGGAGCGGAGAAGTAGCTAGAGTCTGAAGTACCGCTGCACCACGAGCGTACGCCGAAAGTCGTCGATCGTGGTCGCGGTATCCGGTTTGATCCGGTAAAGGCCGAATGGATTGGTGATCTTCCAATTCATTCGGCCTTTGCCGCGTACGGCACACCGGTAGCCGGCGTCGCGCGCCATCGCGCGGACCGCGGCGCTCTGGTTGCTGTACGGATACGCGAACGTGTCGACGTCGCGGCCGAGCAGATCGGAGAGCGCCGCGCGCGAGCGCGTGAGCTCCTCCATCGCCGCGCGCGTCTCGATGCGGGCGAGCGGCACGTGGCTCACGCTGTGCGAGCCGAAGTGCACGCCGTCGTCCTGGAGCGTGCGGATGCGCGTCGCCGAGAGCAGCGGCTCGCGCCGCTCGTCGCGATCCCAGGCGTTCGTGCCGCCGATCTGGCTGGCGACGAGGAACACCGTCGCGCGAATTCCGCGCGGCTTGAGGATCGGCCAGGCGTTGCGGTCGAAGCAGGTATACCCGTCGTCGAAGGTGACGATGAACGGCTTGTCGGGAAGCGACGAGAGGCGGCCGTCGCGATAGTCCATCCACTGCTCGAGGCTGATCGACCGATAGCCCCAGAGGAGCAGCGCGTCCATCTGCTGCTCGAACTGTCGCGGAGTGACGTAGTTGCCGGGGTAGCGGACGTCGGGCGCGAGCTCATCGATCTTGTGATACATCAGGATCGTGAGCTTCATGAACCGGTCGTCGAATCCACTCGCGCGAAGAGGAAGGCGTACTTGAGGAACGCCGCGAACGCGCTCAAGGCCGCGGCAATGAAGCCGACGGCGCCGTCGCGCCAGCCCGAGTACACGAAGTAGTCGCGCACGAAGCGCCACGCCGGACGCATCGTCAGCGCCCACACGCTCGCCGTCCGGCCGCGCGCGCGCAGATCCTCGGCGCCCCAGCGCGCGTACTTCACGATCTTGAGGACGTGGTGCGCGACGTCGCGGTATGGATGATGGATGATCTCGCCGGTGAGCGTCCCGATGTCGTCGATCTGCTCGAGCGACTCGTGCACGCGATGCGTCGCGAAGCGGCGCTCGTTCGTGAACAGGCGCACATGCCAGTCGCGACCCCACGGTCCGTAGCGCAGCTCGCGACCGAGGTAGTGGTTGCGGAACTTCATCCGATACGCGGCGTGCGTCGGATTGAGCCCGTTGACGATCTGACCGAGCTCGGCGCGCAGCTGCGGACTGACGCGCTCGTCGGCGTCGAGCGCGAGGATCCAGCGGTTGCGCGCGGCGGCGATGCCGGCGTTGCGCTGCGCGCCGATCGTCTGTCCGGCCACCACGAGCACGCGCGCGCCGGCCGACTCGGCCGTAGTCACCGTCGTGTCGGCCGACCCACCGTCGACGACGATGACCTCGTCGGCCCAGCACAGGTCGGCGATCGCTTCGCGGATCTGCGCGGCCTCGTTGAGCGTCGGCATGACGACGCTCACCGCGACGCGTGCGCGCGGATCGGCACTCGGGCTGTCGCCCGGAGCAGTGGAACGACTCAGAGGAAGAACGGCAGACATGCGCAGTGGCGTGGGTGGGGAACGCCGCGAGCCCAATAATAGACAATAGCACAGCGCCCCGCACGGTTGAACGCGTTCGCGGGGCGCTAGGAGTTATTGACGATTACTACATCTATGAACGTTTCGTTCCCAAAACGAAGGAAAGGTTTTCTGTACGCTGGCGTGCGGTTGGGGCGTCAGCGGCGTTTGATGGACACGCCGCCGTTCGTCGTCGTCGCGCGAATCGTTGCGCCGCCGGCGCCGAGCGTGGTCGCGAATTGCCGTCCGCCGATGCGGCCGGAGATCGTGACCGGGAAGTCGACGTTCAAACTTCCATTCACCGTCCCCGTCTCGAGGTTCGCCGAGTACGTCTGCGGAATGACGAGGTGGACGCCACCGTTCGACGTGCGAAGGTCGAGTCCCGCGCCGACCCACCGATCGCCCGTCAGCGTCGCCGTGATGCCGCCGTTCACCGTGCGGCCGTGGACGTCGCCGGCGACATCGGTGAATGAGAGGCCGCCGTTCTCCGTCTCCGCCTGTATCTTCGCCGACATCGATTCGACGGCGATGCCGCCGTTGTTCGCGTTGAGCGTGAGCTCCGTCTGGCGCGGCACGTAAATGTCGTAGCTCACCGACCATGATTCGTGTCGGCCGAAGCGGCTCGGGCCTTCGGCGCGGACTTCGCCTCCCGACGCAACCACCGACACCTGCTTCGCGATCGCCTGCGCGTCGGCGGCGTTGTCGGCGTTGGCCTGGACCATCGCGAGCACCTGCACCTCGTTTCGATCCCAGCCGTGAATCGTGATGCCGCCGTTCGCGGCGCCGTCGACGGAGAGGGTGCGTCCCGCGGCAAGCGTGTACGTGCGCGTCTCGCAGAAGCGATCATCATCGTTCCAGCGGTTGCGGCAGTTGTCCATGAAGCGCGTCGCGCGATCGGTCTGTGCGGCGGCCGCGCTCGCGGTGAGCAGAAACGCCAGGGCGTAGGGGCGCATGCAATCCTCGGGTAGTCGGTCCATGGAACAGACAGCCCGGTCGGCCGAAAGGTTGGGCTGCGCGTCGCGGAACTCCGACCGTAGGCGCCTAACGCCGAAGGGAGGAGCAATGAACTATCGAGCGCCACTCCGACCGTAGGTGCGCAGCGCCGAAGGGAGGAGCAATGAACTATCGATCGCGCCACTCCGACCGTAGGCGCCAGCGCCGAAGGGAGGAGCGATAAACGCTGCGGTACGGCCGGGACCGGTGGGCGATATATTGACCCCTGACTTTACCCGTTTCCGAACATGCATCGCATTGCCTCATACATCGCCGCAGCCGCGGCCGTCGCGTCGCTGAGCGGCGTCGCGGGGGCGCAGAACCCCGTGTCCGACCGTTCGCGGGCCGACGCCAATCGCCTGATCGACGCTGCGCTCGCCGACAGCGGCGCGTGGAATCGTCTCGCGACGCTCACCGATCGCTTTGGTCCTCGTCTGAGCGGCTCGAAGTCGCTCGAGGACGCGCTCGACTGGATCCTCGCGCAGATGAAGGGCGACGGTCTCGCGAACGTCCGCGGTGAGCCGGTGATGGTGCCGCACTGGGTGCGCGGCGACGAGTCCGCGGTGCTCGTGTCGCCGCGTGCGACGGCGCTCCATATGATCGGGCTCGGCAACAGCGTCGGCACGCCGGCGGGCGGGATCACCGCACCGGTGCTCGTCGTAAGCAGCTTCGACGAGCTGACGAAGCGCGCCGCCGACGCGAAGGGAAAGATCGTGCTGTTCGACCACCCGTTCCCGGCGGACAAGCCCGGACTCGAAGGCTACCGCGAGGCGAACGTGTATCGCGGCGGCGCGCCCGCTGCGGGTGCGAAGGTCGGCGCCGTGGCCGTGCTCATTCGCTCGATCTCGTCGTTCTCGATTCAGAATCCGCACACCGGCTCGACGCGCTACGACTCGACGCTCGCGAAGCTTCCCGCCGCGGCGCTGAGCATCGAGGACGCCGAGATGCTGCACCGCATGCAGGATCGCGGCGAGAAGGTCGTCGTCACCCTGAAGATGGGCGCGCAGATGCTCCCCGACGCGCCGTCGCGCAACGTCGTCGCCGAGCTGCGCGGCTCGGAGAAGCCGGACGAAGTCGTCGTGCTCGGCGGGCACATCGACTCGTGGGATGTCGGCGAGGGCGCGATGGACGATGGTGGGTGCAGCGTCGCCGCGTGGGAGGCGGTGCGCCTGATGAAGAACCTTGGCCTCAAACCGAAGCGTACGGTACGCGTAGTGCTTTGGACCAATGAGGAGAATGGCGGGCGCGGCGGTCGCGCGTATCGCGACGCGCACGAATCCGAGCTGAGCAAGCACAGCGTCGCGATGGAGTGCGACAACGGCGTTTTCCGCCCCTATGGCTTTCGCTATCAGGGATCGGCTGCCGGTCTGGCCTACACGAAGCAGCTGGCTGCCGTGCTCGAGCGGATCGGCGCCGGCCGGGTGCGCGAAGGCGAAGGGGAAGCGGACGTCGGTCCGATTCTCCAGCGCGGCGTGCCGGGACTCGCGCTCGACGTCGACGACACGAAGTACTTCTGGTACCACCATTCCTCGGGCGACATGATGACGATGATCGACCGTGGAGATTTCACGAAGTGCATTGCGACGATGGCTGCGCTCGCGTATCTGGCGGCGGACGCCGACCAGATGGTGCCGCGCTAGGATCACCACCGTTCATCGAACAGGGCTGACGCATGCGACGTTCTTCGATTCTTTCCCTCGCCATTCTGACGGGTGTCGGCTCCGCGGCCTGCGCGCAGGCGGCCGGCGGATGTGACACTGCGGGGCTCAAGCTCCCCGCGGGTTTCTGTGCGAACGTGTACGCGGACTCGCTGCGCGGTGTGCGCTCGATTGCCGTCGCGCCGAACGGCGATCTGTTCGTCGCCGTGCAGGGTGCGCAGAACGGCGGCGTCGTCGCGATCCACGGCGCGGGCAAAGCCGAGCGTCGCGAGAAGTTCGCGACCGGATTCTCGTCGAGTCAGGTCGCGCTGTTCGACAACCATCTCTACGTCGAAGTGATCCCGGCGACGCCGGCGCGTGGCTCGAACGCCGCCGCGGGGACGACGACGATCGTGCGCTATCCGCTCAAGGCGGGCGAGCTGACGCCGGCTGGTGCACCGGACACGATCGTCGAGAAGATCCCGACGTTCCCCGGACACTCGACGCGCAACTTCGCGATCAGCCGCGCCGGCGTGCTCTATCTGAACATCGGATCGCCCTCGAACACCTGCCAGGAGAAGGATCGCGCGGCGGGCTCGCCGGGCGCGAACCCGTGCAAGGAGCTCGAGACGCGCGCCGGCGTCTGGAAGTTCGACGCGCGGAAGACGCACCAGTCGCCGAGCGCGGCGAACCACTTCGCGCGCGGGATCCGCAACGCGGTGGGCATCGCCGTGAACCCGGCGACGCAGCGCCTCTGGACGACGCAGCACGGCCGCGATCAGCTGTACGACTGGCGTGAGAAGCTCGGCCTCGATTCGGCGGCGGCGCAGAAGTACAACGCCGAGAATCCCGCCGAGGAGCTGATGCAGGTCAATCAGGGCGACGACTACGGCTGGCCGTACTGCTACTACGCGGTCGACCAGAAGCATCTCGTGCTGGCGCCGGAGTATGGCGGCAACGGCAAGCAGGTTGGTCAGTGCGCGCAGAAGAAGGGGCCGGTCGCGACGTTCCCGGCGCATTGGGCGCCGAACGCGCTCATGTTCTACACGGGCTCGCAGTTTCCGGCACGTTACAAGAATGGTGCGTTCATCGCGTTCCATGGTTCGTGGAACCGCGCGCCCGAGCCGCAGGCGGGATACAACGTCGTCTTCCAGCCGCTGACGGCGGCGGGGAAGTCGGCCGGTGCGTATGAAGTGTTCGCCGACGCGTTCGCTCCGAACGTCGGCACCGGTCGTGCGACGGCTTCGACCGGCGCGCACCGTCCCACGGGGCTCGCGCAGTCGCCGGACGGTGCGCTCTACGTCGCCGACGACACCGGCGGACGCATCTATCGCATCACCTACGGCGCCGGGAAGTAACCGAAGTCGCTAAGTTGAGATTGCACAGTTCACGGGTCTGGAGATGAGCAAGAATCCATTGCAGCAGCTGCACGACGCGGGCGTTTCGATCTGGCTCGATTACATCGACCGGCCGATGCTGAAGAACGGTGAGCTCCAGCGTCGCATCAGCGACGAATCGCTCACCGGCATGACGTCCAATCCGACGATCTTCGAGAAGTCGCTCGCCGAAGGCAGCGCCTACGACGATCAGCTCAAGGGGGCCGACAACGGCCGCACCGCGCTCGACCTGTTCGAGCTCGTCGCGACGACCGACGTGCGCGACGCGTGCGATCTGTTCCGGCCCGTGTACGACGCGACGAAGGGCTACGACGGCTACGTGTCGATCGAGGTGTCGCCGGGCGCGGCGAACGATGCTACGGCGACGGTCGAGGAGGCGCAGCGCCTCTGGGCCGAAGTCGACCGGCCGAACGTGATGATCAAGATCCCGGGGACGGTCGAGGGTGCGAAGGCGGTGCGCCAGGCGACCGCCGCCGGCATCAACGTCAACATCACGCTCCTCTTCTCGATCGACGCGTACGCGCGCGTGATCGACGCGTACATGTGCGGGCTCGAAGACCGCGTCGCGCAGGGGAAGGACATCACGAACCTGCACTCGGTCGCGAGCTTCTTCGTGAGTCGCGTCGACACCGAGATCGACAAGCGTCTCGACGCGGCGATCAAGGCCGACGCGTCGAAGGGGCCGGCGCTCGACGCGCTGAAGGGGAAGGCGGCGGTCGCCAACGCGAAGCTCGCCTACGAGCTCTTTCAGAAGGAGTTCGGCTCCGATCGCTGGAAGAAGCTCGCCGCGAAGGGCGGAAACCTTCAGCGTCCGCTCTGGGCGAGCACGAGCACGAAGAATCCCGCCTATCGCGACGTCATGTACGTCGAGGACCTCATCGGCCCCGACACGGTGAACACGATGCCGCCGGCGACGATCGTGGCGTTCCGCGACCATGGTAACGTCGCGCGGACGGTCGATGCCGAAGTGAACGCGGCGCGCGAGGTGATCGCGGCGCTCGAGAACAACGGCATCGCGATGAAGGACGTCACCGACAAGCTCCTCACCGAGGGGCTGGCGAGCTTCCAGAAGTCCTTCGACACGCTGCTCGCCGGACTGCGCGACAAGATGAAGAAGCTGGGCAAGGAGCTCATTACCTCGACCTGATGCACACCTGCCGAACGAAAATCGTCTGCACGCTGGGCCCCGCGAGCTCGACTCGCGAGGCCCTGCGTAGCCTCATGGATGCGGGTCTCAACGTCGCTCGCATCAATTTTTCCCACGGGAAGCACGAGCAGCACGCGAAGACGATCGCGCTCGTGCGCGAAGTCGCCGACGAGCTCGGGCGCCCGGTCGCCATTCTCGGCGACCTCCAGGGACCGCGCATCCGCATCGGCGACCTGCCGAAGCCCATCGTCCTCGAGGACGGCAGCGACGTCGTCCTCGTCTATGAGGACGAGGCGAGCGGCGCCGAGATTCCCGTCACCTACGAAAGCCTCGCCGACGATGTCCACGTCGGCGATCGCATTCTGATCAACGACGGCTTGCTCGAGCTCGTCGTGCTCGACGTCGAGAAGCCGCGCGTCACGGCGCGCGTCCTTCACGGCGGCAAGCTCACGAGCCACAAGGGGATCAATCTCCCCGGCGTGCAGGTGTCGGCGCCATCGATCACCGAGAAGGATCGTGAGGACATCGAGTTCGCGGTGAAGCAGGACCTCGACTATCTCGCGCTCAGCTTCGTGCGCCGCGGCGAGGACATCGCCGAGCTGCGCGGCCTGATCCCGAAGTCGATGCTCGTCGTCGCCAAGATCGAGAAGGACTCGGCGCTCGAGAACATCGAGGCGATCATCCGCGCGTCGGACGGCGTGATGGTCGCGCGCGGCGATCTCGGCGTCGAGCTCCCGTTCGAGCAGGTGCCGTACGCGCAGAAGAACATCATCGCGCTCGCCAACCGTCTCGGGCGGCCGGTGATCACGGCGACGCAGATGCTCGAGTCGATGATCACTCATCCGCGTCCGACGCGCGCCGAGGCGAGCGACGTCGCGAACGCGATCCTCGACGGCACCGACGCGGTCATGCTCTCGGCGGAGACCGCCGCCGGGCAATACCCGCGGCTCGCGGTGGAAGCGATGAGCCGCATCATCGCCGAGATCGAGAGTCGGCCGCAGCAGTACCGGCGGGAAGAAGTGGCGCGCGGCGAGATCGCCGTCTCGACCGAGTTCGCGATCGCCGCGGCGAGCGCCGCGGCCGTGAACATGCTCAACTCGCCCGCGCTGATGGTGTTCACGAAGAGCGGCTTCAGCGCGCGCGTCGTCGCGTCGCATCGGCCGCGCGTGCCGATTCTCGTGCTCACCGACTCACCGCGCACCTTCCGCCAGCTCGCGCTGGTGTGGGGCGTCGTCCCCGAGCTCGTGCCGCACTGCGACACCTACTGGGAGATGGTGAAGCTTGGACTCGAGGCGGTGCAGCGTCGCGAGATGGCGAAGCCGGGCGATCGGGTGGTCGTGACGGCGGGGGTTCCGTTCGATGTGCCCGGAACGACCAATCTCATGAAGGTCGAGACTGTATGAAGGATCGAGGAGCGGGGATCGGGGATCGAGCGTGAAGCTCACCTTCCTGGGGACCGGAACGAGCTTCGGCGTTCCGAAGATCGGGTGCCACTGTCCGGTCTGCCGGTCGCCGGACCCGCGCGACAAGCGCAATCGCGTCGGCGCGGTGGTCGAGAGCAATCGCGGGACGCGGCTGCTCATCGACACGCCGCCCGAGCTCCGGCTGCAGCTGATCGCCGCCGGCATCGATAGCGTCGATGCCGTCGCGTACACGCACCAGCATGCCGACCACACCCATGGCATCGACGATCTGCGCGCGATCACGGTGAGCCGCGAAGGTCCGCTGCCGATCTACGGGCCGCGCGAGACGATCGACGACCTGCGCGGGAAATTCCGCTACATCTTCGACGAGACGATGCGGCCGTTGGCCGGGACGTCGAAGCCCGAAGGGCGGGCGCACGTGATCGAGGCCGGGCAGCCGTTCACCGTCGGCGAGATGGAGATCCTGCCCGTCCAGGTGCCGCACGGCAATGTCACAGTCTTTGCATATCGGATCGGCCCGCTGGCTTACGTCACGGATGCCAAGGCGCTTCCCCCGGAGGCGATCGACATGCTCCGTGGCGCGAACACGTTGGTGCTCAACGCGCTGTTCCGCACCGAGCATCCGACGCACCTGAGCATTCCCGAAGCCGTTGAAGCGGCGCGCGCGATCGGCGCCGAGCGA
>CBHWBX010000047.1:0-15209 GCA_966111935.1 uncultured Gemmatimonadaceae bacterium | reverse complement strand
GGGCGCCCTCGCACTCCCTGCGGGGGGGGCGCTGCGGCTGGCCCCTCCCCCCAGGCCCGTAGGTCGAACAGCGGCAGCGCTCAGCCGGCCTTCACGGCATCGACGACGCGCTGCACGGTGAGCCCCAGCTCTTCGTAGATCTTCTCATACGGCGCGCTCGCCCCGAAGCGGCTGAGCCCGAGCACGATGCCGTCGCATCCCACCCACTCGTACCACGACATCGGGTGTGCCGCCTCGATCGCGATGCGGCGAATGCCCTTCGGCAGCACCGAGTCGCGGTAGCTCGTCGTCTGGCGCGCGAACAGATCCATCGACGGCATGCTCACGACACGCGTCGGCACGCCCTGCTTGGCCAGCTCCTGGTGCGCCTTGAGCACGAGCGCGACCTCCGAGCCCGACGACATCAGGACCGCCTTCGGCGTCTCGCCGTTGGGCGGATCGGCGAGCACGTAGCCGCCCTTCTCGAGCCCTTCCGCCGAGGCGTACGTCTCGCGGTCGATGAACCCGAGCTTCTGGCGCGTCAGCACCAGCGCGATCGGCCCGCCGCTGTAGTTCACGGCGAACTTCCACGACACGGCGGTCTCGGTCGCGTCGGCCGGACGCAGCAGGAGCATGTTCGGGATCGCGCGCAGCGTCGACAGCTGTTCGATCGGCTGGTGCGTCGGGCCGTCCTCGCCGAGGCCGATCGAGTCGTGGGTGTAGATGTAGATCACGTGCTGCTTCATGAGCGCGGCGAGACGGACGGCCGGGCGCATGTAGTCGGAGAAGATCAGGAACGTGCCGCCGTACGGCAGGATGCCGCCGTGCAGCGCCATGCCGTTCATGATCGACGCCATTCCATGTTCTCTAATACCAAAATGCACATAACGCGCGGCGAAGTCGCCGGGCTCGAAGTTCTTCCACGCCTTGACCGACGTGTTGTTCGAGGGCGTGAGGTCGGCCGACCCGCCGACGAGCTCGGGCAGGACTTCGGCGGTCGCGTTGAGCACCGCGCCGAACGCCGCGCGGCTCGCGACGCTGCCGTTATCCTTCGTGAACGTCGGGATCTTCTGTTCCCAGCCATCCGGACGCTTGCCGGCGAGCCGGCGGTCGAGCTCCTTCGCGTCGGCGGGATTCGCCTTCGCGTAGGCCGCCCACTCGTCGTTCCACTGCGCGTGCGCTTTCGCGCCGCGCTCCTTCGCCTTCCGCCAGTGCGCCAGCGCCTCGTCGGGGACGTAGAACGCCTCGTCCGGCTTCGGCCAGCCGAGGTTCTTCTTCGTCGCCACGACTTCGTCCTTGCCGAGCGGCTCGCCGTGCGCCTTCGCCGTATCCTGCTTCCCGGGGCTGCCGTAGCCGATGTGCGTGCGCGTCACGATCATCGTCGGACGCTCGGTGTCCGCCTGCGCCTCGGCCAGGGCGCCCTCGATCTTGTCGAGATCGTTGACGTCGTCGATGTGCAGGACCTGCCATCCGTACGCCTCGAAGCGCTTGCCGGCGTCGTCGGTGTAGGTGAGATCCGTCGAGCCGTCGATCGTGATCCGGTTGTCGTCGTAAAACCCGATGAGCTTCCCGAGCTTGAAGTGGCCGGCGAACGACGCCGCTTCGTGCGAGATGCCTTCCATCAGATCGCCGTCGCTACAGATGAAATACGTGTAGTGATCGATGATCTTGCCGCCCTTGTTGAACGTCGCCGCGAGGTGCGCCTCGGCGACGGCCATACCGACGGCGTTGCCGACGCCCTGGCCGAGCGGGCCGGTGGTCGTCTCGACGCCGGGCGTATAGCCGTATTCCGGATGGCCCGGCGTGCGGCTCTCCCATTGGCGGAACTGCTTCAGATCGTCGAGCGTGAGGTCGTAGCCGCTGAGATAGAGGCAGGAGTACAGCAGCATCGAGGCGTGGCCGCACGACAGCACGAAGCGGTCGCGGTTCGCCCAGTGCGGGTCGGACGGGTCGTGCTTCATCGTGCGCGTGTACAGCACATAGCCGATCGGCGCGAGCGCCATCGGGGTGCCCGGATGGCCGGACTCCGCCTTCTGGACGGCGTCCATCGCCAGGGTGCGTACGGTGTTGATACAGAGAAGATCGAGGTCGGTCGTCGGCATATGCGTGCTGGTTTGATGCGGAATGCGAGTGAAGATCGAGCCAAGGGAAATTAGCAGCCCTCGACGACGCTTGAATCGCGCCGTCGTCAGTTGAAAAAGCCGAAGGGCCGCCGTAGCGTCCGCCAGATGGCGACACAGCGGCCATCGCTTCGTTTCATCCTCAACGGGCTCGTCCTCGGCGGACTCGGGGGAGTGCTCCTGGGAGTGCTCGGTGTGCAGGAGCTCTTCTCGGGGCTGCTGTCGTCACTGATCATCCCGGGGGCATTCGTCGTTGGGGCGATCCTGGGCGCGCTGAGACGGCAGGTCGCGCTGATCATCGTCGACGCGGCGCTGTTGCTCGTGTACGTGGTCGTCGCGTACACCCCGCTGATGGCGCGCGTGACACCGGCGTTCGTGCGAAATGAGCCGGCCGCGCACACCGATGCCGTCGTCGCGCTGTCCTCAGGGGTGCTCGAGACGGGAGCACTCGACGGTCCCGGGACGGAGCGGCTGCTGACCGCCGTTGCCTACGCCGCGGACGGCTGGGCTCCGCGGCTGATCACGACGCGGCTGTCGACCGAGGTCGCCGGGCGGGCAACGACGAGCGATGGGGCACAGCGAGCGCTCCTCACGATCACGCGGTCACCGGCGGATTGGGTTGTCGTGGACAGCGTCGGGTCGACGCGGGATGAAGCCGTTCGTGTCGCTCGCGCGCTCCTGTCCACCGGTGCGCGACGCGTGGCGGTCGTGACCAATCCGATCCATACGCGACGAGCATGCGCCGCTTTCGAGCACGAAGGCCTGCTCGTGACGTGTATCGCCGCCACCGAGCACATCGTGAACGCCGGGCGACCGCAAACGCCTCCCGAAAGGCTCGAAGCGTTCCGTCAATGCCTGTACGAATCGCTCGCCACCGCGAAGTACCGCGCGAAGCGCTGGATATCATGATCAGCCGCGAGCGGTCGCCGCGGCTGCAATCCACCCTCGCAGGAATGTTGTACGGCGCGTTCGGTGGAATCGCGCTCGCGCAGCTCGGGCTCTTCGATCTGCTGCCGAGGATCCCGGGTAGCGCGATACTGATCGTGGGGATGCTCGTTGGTGCCGCGTTCGGAGCCGCCGGCCGGCGAACCTGGGTCGCCGCATTCGACGCCGCGCTGATCGTCGCCTATCTGGTGATCGCGATGACGCCGATCATGGATGTCCTGGCACCGCAGCTCGTCCGACGCGACCCGCTCGTTCGCGCCGACGCCGCGATCTCGCTTTCGGCGAGCGTTCTCGCCAACGGAGCGCTCAACACTCCGGGCTCCGATCGGCTGCTTACGACGGCGGAGCTGATCAAGCAGGGGTGGGCGCCTCGACTCGTCACCACGCGCATCGTCGAGCGGGTGGCGCGCCGCACGATCACCAGCGACAGCGGGCAGCGCGAGATCGTCGGGCTGAGCGGGATCGCCGTGCCGTGGACGGTCGTCGACGGTGTGCACACGACCCACGACGAGGCGATCCGGTCTGCGGCGGTGCTCCGCCCGATCGGCATTCGCCATCTGATCGTCGTCACGTCGCCCCTTCACACGCGCCGTTCATGCGCGACGTTCGAGCGCGCCGGTTTCGTCGTGACGTGTATTCCCGCTCGCGAGCACGACGCCAACGCCGGCGCCCCGGCTACCGCGCACGACCGGCTCGAAGCCTTTCGCCAGTTCGTCTATGAGGTCCTCGGCCTCATCGAATACAGGGCCCGCGGCTGGGTCTAGGCGTGCGTCTCATGCTGTGCGCATAGCGCGAAGGACCCCTTTCCCGGAGGAGAGCTCCTCGATGAATGGGGTCGTTCGCCGCTGGGGTCCTCCGGAGGACGGCTTAGTGCACCGACACCCGAATGTGCGACACGACCTGCACGCCGTTCGTCAGAGTCGCCGTCAGCACGAGCTCAGTCGTGTCCGCCGTGAGCGCGCCGGCGTCGATCAGCGATTGGCGCGTGAAGTCGAGCGACAGGCGACGGCCGGCCTGATCCAGATTGCCGCGCTCGGGCGCCACGCCGGCGATGCGCACCGACGCGATATCGATCGTCGACACGTCGATCGTCGACGACGTCAAACGAATCGAGACGTTGGCAATGCTGCCGTCATTGAGCTTGATCGCCGAAGGATTCGCCTCACCGTCGACCGCCACACGGCCGACGCTGATGACGACCGTGCTCGTCGTCGTCGCACCGTCCTTGTCCGTCACGCTGAATGGCACCGTGTAAGTGCCGGCGACGAGATACTGATGCGTGAAGCTCGCCGAACCGGTCGAGGCGAACGTACCCGACTTGGTCGTCCCGTCCTTCCAATCGAGCGCGTACTGCCACGGTGAGTCGCTCCCCGGATCGGTGAACGCGCCGGTGAGCGTGACCGACTGCCCGGACGTGATCGACAGCGACGTCGCGCCGGTGAGCGTCGTCGCCGGAGCGACGTTCGCAATCGTGACGTTCGTCGTCGTCGTGTCGCCCTTGCCGGCGAGATCGGCGACGATCAGGCGCACGACGTAGCTGCCGTTGTCGCCGAAGGTGTAGCTGATTGTCGGCTGGATCGACACGGTCTGGCCGTTGACGCTCCACTGGTAGCTCAGCACGTCGCCGGCGTCGGGATCGCTCGACGTCGCGCCATTGAAGCTCAGCGTGGAGCCTTCGTTGCCCGAAGTCACGCCGACGATACGTGCCGTCGGAGCGCAGTCGTCGCCCTCGACCTTGCACTCGATCGCATCCGGGAGCGCGGCGAGGAAATCGTAACCCGTCGACTTCTGGATCTTCGCAACCGTCGTGCGGAAGTTGCGCCAGTCATTCGAGCCTGGAGCGTCGACGTTCGGCATGTTGACGGCGATCACGTCGACGTCGCTCACGCTCGCGACGTTCGCCAGGCCCGTACCCGCCGGGACGAGAACGACGATCTTCCACGTCGAATCGGGGATCGCGATCTTGCCCGCGTTGTTGATCGTGCCAAGGCCGACGCCGTTCGTGAAGATGCCGCCCGCGATGACGTATGCCTCGCGTCCCGCGTTCACCGAATCGCGCAGCTCATTCTCGAGATCCTCCCACGGACCCGCGTTGAGGCCGTGCTTCTGCGGGAGGAAGTTCGTCATGAAGAACGTCCGCGCATTCTCGCCGTCCGTCTTCGTCTGGTCGGCCGACGGCTCCATGTGGCCGCGGTCATAGCCGCCGCCCGTGTAGTCCGCGGTGTTGTACATGTACTGGCCGTAGCCCAAACGCACGAGCGCCGTGTCGGCCGAGTAGCAGTTGCAGCGGTTGCGCGTACCGAGGTGCGTCGAGCTCAGGTCCCAGCTCACCCAGTTCGGGCCGCCGCGGAGCGGATTGTACGAGATCGTGTACTGCTCGCGCGCGATGATCACGTCGTTCGACGGATCGGCATCGGCCGGCATGCCGAACTCGACGTTGTGGCCGACGCGCGCGCTGCTGTTGTAGAGCGGGACTTCGGTCGTGAGCGTAAAGGTGCCCGTGCTGCCGTCGGCCGCCGTGGCGATCACGCGTGCCGTACCCTCACCGACCGCGCGGACGATGCCGCGCGAATCCGTCACCTGGAGGATCGACGGATCCGACGTCGACCAAGTGACGTTGCCGCTGTTCACCGAATTGCCCAAGGCATCGGTACCGCTGGCGAACACTCCCGTCTCGTAGCCGATCACGAGCGGCGTGCCCGCGCCGACGCTCACGTTGATCGACGCCGGAGGCGCCGTCACGCTGACGAGCTGCGTCTGCGTCTTCGTGATGCCGTTCGACGTCGCCGTCACGGTGATCGCGATGGGCGTCGTCGTCACCGCGACGCCCTTGATTGTCGCCGAGGCGGCGCCGTTCGCGGTCGTGAAGGTGACCTTGCCCGAGTCGGCGCTCTGCCAGTCGTACGTCGCGCTCGGATCATTGATCGTCACGCTTGGCGTCGCGCCGTCGAGGAGCGTCGCCGTGAGTGCACCTGTCGCATTCCTGACCAGCGAGGTCGGGCCGGCGATCGCGACGTGGTCGAGCGGACCTGCCGTCACCGGGGGCGTGACCGTGCACGGCGCGAGTGCCGTCGCCTTGGTGCGCGGATTCGCCACGGCGACCGTGAAGTCCGCGGCGTTGCTGTCGGTGTCGGTGCACCCGTTGCCGGCGCGAAAGGCTGCGTTGGTGTTGTTCAGCGTACCCGTCGGGCCGGTGCCCTCGAAGCAGTTCGTGCCGGTGCCAACGCCGACGAAATCGACGACGCCGGCGGTCGGACACACACCGGAGAGGGTCGTCTGATTGCTCACCAGCGCTACCTTGCCCGCTCCCGCAGCCATCGAGATGCCGCCGTTCGCCGGGAGGTCACCGACCACCGGCGTCCCGCCGCTGCCCGCCGCTTCGACGACCAGGAAGTACTGGCCTGGCGCGATCGAGCCGGTGAGGTTCGTCCGCTGCCAGGTCGAACCCGAGGTCGACGCGTACTGGACCGAATACGTCGCCAGGTCGACCGTGGTGTTGCCGGCGTTGAACAGCTCGACGTAGTCGTTCTTGAGCGTTGCGCCGGAGTTGCCGCCGCCGCCGTAGACTTGGCTGATGACGATCTTCGTGACCGGCGCCGGCGTTCCGTCGGCCTGAGCCGCACGCGGGCTCAGCGATTGGGTTCCGGGCGAGGCCGGACCGTCGTTACACGAGACGACGCTCGCGCCGAGCGCGGCCAGCAGGACAAAGCGGATACTGGGGAATCGCATTACGCGGGTTCCTCGTGGAGGGTCGAGGCTGTGCGGGGGCAGGCGCGTCGGCGCGCCGTCGCGCGGCGTCGGAAGAGGGACGCGGCGAGGCTAAAACGTAGCATCTGAACCACACTTCCGGGATACTGCCTGCGCTTCGTGACACCCCCGTTTCACGGTTCGTCGTTACAGAGAGTATGATCGCATCGGATCGCTTCGACGCCGTGGTCATCGGCGGTGGCTTTTATGGCGCACGCCTCTCTCTCCTGCTCCGCGAGCAGGGGAGATCGGTGCTGCTCGTCGAGCGCGAGCCGGTGCTCCTCGGCCGGGCGTCGCTGCGGAACCAGGCCAGGGTCCACAACGGCTATCACTACCCGCGCAGCATCCTCACGTCGCTCCGGTCCCGGCAGAACTATACGCGGTTCGCCGACGAGTACGCGGAGTGCGTCGACCGCTCGTTCCCGCACTACTACGCGATCGGACGGGGCGCCTCGAAGGTCACGGCGTCACAGTTCGCGCAGTTCTGCGCGCGAATCGGCGCGCCGCTCACCCCCGCGCCCGACGCGGTGCGCGCCCTCTTCGACATCCATCGGGTGGAGGCGGTCTACGAGGCGCAGGAATGCGCATTCGACGCCGTCCGCCTGCGCGAGCGCGTGGCGCGCGATCTGGAGGCCGCCGGCGTAGCGGTCCTGACGTCGACCGAAGCGGAGCGCGTCTGGACGGAGCGGGAGCACACCCGCGTCTCTCTTCGCTCGGCAGACGACCGCTACGACGTAGTCACCGAAGCGGCGCTGAACTGCACGTATTCGAGGTTGAACCATCTGCTCGTCGCCTCCAATGCCGCGCCGATCCCGATGAAGCACGAGCTCACCGAGATGGCGCTCGTCGAGCCGCCGCCGGAGCTCGCCGGCGCCGCCGTCACGGTGATGGACGGTCCGTTCTTTTCGCTCATGCCCTATCCGTCGCGCGGGCTGTTTACGCTCAGCCACGTGCGCTACACGCCGCACCGCAACTGGCAGGAAGGCGCGACGTCGCCGACCGTCGACGGCGACGCCGATCTCGCGCACGTCCGCTCCCGCTTCGTTCACATGGTCCGCGACGCCGAGCGTTATCTTCCGGTGATGCGCGGCACCCGACAGGTGGATTCGTTGTTCGAGATCAAGACGGTGATGCCGCGCAGCGAACAGGATGACAGCCGGCCGATCCTCTTTCGGCGGTGTCCGGAGCATCCGGCCCTCATCTCCGTCCTGGGGGCGAAGATCGACTCGGTCTATGAAGTCGAGGCAGTCCTCATGACGGAAAGCGCGTCGCGGGAACCCGCCCTCCGATGAGTGCACATCGCGTTCTTTCCTCGGGACCTTCCGAGCTCCTGCTCTCGATCGTCGCGCCGCTCGAGGCGGACACGCCTGCCGTCGTCGAAGCGTTCATCGAGGAAACGGTCGCCGTACTCGAGAATCTCGTCACCCACTACGAGATCATTCTCGTCGACGACGGCGCGCCGCCGGAAACCGTCGAGCGCACGCGCGCGCTGCTCGGCCGCTATGATTTCGTGCGCTTCCTGCGTCTCTCCCGCCACTTCGGCGAAGAGACGGCGATCGCCGCCGGGCTCGACGTCGCGATCGGCGACTACGTGATCGTGATGCTGCCGAACATGGATCCGCCGACGCTCATCCCCGACTTCCTCGAGCGCGCACGCTCGGAGGCGGACGTCGTGTACGGCGTGCGGCTGCATCGCAAGAGCGAGCCGTTCTGGTATCGCATCGGTGCGCGAGCTTTTTACTGGTACATCAACTCCGTCGTGCGCGCCGGGATTCCGGAAGACTCGACGCAGTTCCGGTGCATGAGCCGGCAGGTCGTGAACGCGATCGGCCAGATCCGCGGCCCCGACCAGTATCTGCGCCTCCTCACGTCGTACGTCGGCTTCGAGAAGCGCGCGCTCCCGTATGCGCCGATCAATCGCAGCGGGCAGCCGACCGTCCGTCCGAAGGGCGAGGCGGTCGGGCTCGCGCGCGCGCTGATCATGGAGCACTCGACGCATCCGCTGCGTTTCGTGCTCTCGGCGGGGGTGATCGCCGCCACGGTCATGCTCATCCTTCGCGGCGCGTTCTCCTTCTTCGTCCTCGCCCTCATGGTCGCCGCGATCGGCGAATACGTCGGCAACCTCTCGCGGCGGCTGCGCGATCGTCCGGCCTACTACGTCCGCGAGGAGCACACGAGCTCTGTGCTCCTCCGCGAGGAACGGCGCAACGTCGTCGGATGAAGCACGAACGGCACATCCTCGCACCAACGCGCCACAAGTACTGCGTCGTCGTCTTCGTGATCAACGAGGGCGAGCGCGTGCGCGCGCAGCTGCGCGGCATGGCGTCGCTGGCCGATCGCATCGACATCATCGTCGCCGACGGGGGCAGCACCGACGGCTCGCTCGCCCTCGACACGCTCGATGAATTCCGTCTGCGCGCGCTGCTCGTCAAGCGCGACGTCGGAAAGTTGAGCGCGCAGATGCGCATGGCGATCGCGTTCGCGATCGACGAAGGCTACGACGGCATGGTCGTCATCGACGGCAACGGCAAGGACGACTACGCGGCGATCCCGCGCTTCATCGAGCTGCTCGATGCCGGGTACGATCACATCCAGGGCTCGCGATACATCCCCGGAGGGCAGGGGATCAACACGCCGCTGAGCCGCACGATCGGCGTTCGCATCCTTCACGCGCCCCTGATCAGCCTTGCCGCCGGCTTTCACTACACCGACACCACCAACGGCTTTCGCGCCTACAGCCGTCGCCTGCTCACCGACCCGCGCGTGCAGCCGCTGCGCGATGTCTTCATGGGCTACGAGCTCCACTACTATCTCGCGATCCGCGCCGCGCGCCTCGGCTTCAAGGTCACCGAGACGCCGGTCACCCGCCGCTATCCGACGCACGGCAAGACGCCGACGAAGATCAGTCCGATCCGCGGCAATCTCCGTGTCCTTCGCACGCTCTTCCGCGCCGCGTTCGGCGCTTACAACCCATGACGTCCGCGCTGATCGGCTACACCGGCTTCGTCGGCTCGAACCTGCTCCGGCAGCGCGAGTTCGACGCCTGCTTCAACTCGACGAACATCGACCAGATCGCCGGCCGGAGCTTCGATCTCATCGTTTGCGCCGGCGCGCCGGCCGAGAAGTGGAAGGCCAACGCCGAACCGGAGCGCGATCGCGAGCGGCTCGGCCGGTTGATCACGGCGCTCGAGCGAACGGACGCGCGGAAGCTCGTGCTCATCTCGACGGTGGACGTCTTCCTGTCGCCGATCGGGGTCGATGAAGAGACGCCGGTGGTGATGCACGGGCTGCACGCGTACGGCAAGCATCGCCGAGAGCTCGAGGAAGTGGCGTCGCAGCAGTTCGACGCGACGGTGGTGCGCCTCCCCGGCCTCTACGGTCAGGGGCTCAAGAAGAACGTCATCTTCGATTTCCTGCATGACAACGACGTCCAGAAGATCGATTCGCGCGGGCTATTCCAGTTCTATAATCTCGATCGGCTCTGGCGCGACGTCGCGATCGCGATCGACCACGAGCTGCCAATGGTGCATCTGCCGACCGAGCCGGTGAGCGTCGCCGACGTCGCGCGCACGGCGTTCGGCCGCGAGTTCGTGAACGAGGTTGTCGCCACGCCGGCGCGCTACGACGTGCGCACGCGCTACGCCGAGCTGTTCGACGGGCGTGACGGATACGTCGAGGACCGCGTCACCGAGCTCGCCGGCATCGCGACGTTCGTCGCCGACGAGCGTGAGCGCGCGGCGCACGCGGCGCCGTGAAGCTCGCCGCCTCGAACATCGCCTGGGATCCGGCCGACGCTCCCGCGGTCGCGTCGATGCTTCGTCGCCACGGCTTCACCGGCGTCGAGCTCGCACCGACGAAATGGCGCGAGCGTCCCTACGAAGCACCGGCCGCCGACGTCGCGAATCTTCGGCGCCATTGGAGCGATCTTGGCCTCGAGGTCGTCGCGCTCCAGGCATTGCTCTTCGGTCGCCCCGAGCTTCGCCTCTTCGGCAGCGATGCCGACCGCGTCGCACTCGCCGACGTTCTCCGCGGCGCGATCGACTTCGCCGCGACGCTTGGCGCGCACGCGCTGGTCTTCGGCTCGCCGAAGAACCGCGCGCGGGGCGATTTGCCGATGTCCGACGCGCTGCGCGTCGCCGCCGACTTCTTTCGCCCGCTCGGCACTCACGCCCGCGAGCGCGGCTGCGCCCTCTGCATCGAGCCGAATCCTCCGGCGTACGGCTGCGATTTCATCACGACGACGCGCGAGGCCGTCGAGCTCTGTCGTCTCGTCGATGATGCCGGCATCGCCGTGAACGTCGACGCCGGCGCGTTGGTGATGAACGGCGAAGATCCCGTCGCCGAGCTGTCCGCGGCCGGATCATTCGCGCATCACGCGCACGCGAGCGCGCCGAACCTCGCCGAGCTGACCGAGCCTGGGCCGCACGAGACGACCGCGGCTGCCCTCCGCGCGATCGGCTACGACCGATACGTGTCTCTCGAGATGCGCCAGCCGTCCACCATCTCCGCGCTCGAGCGGTCAGTGAGCATGGTTCGATCGCTCTACGGGTCGTTCTGAGGAATCCAGGATAGCAGCATGCCGAAAGCCGCGCCTCTGGATCCGGAAGCGCGGCTGGCCCCTGCTGATCTATACGTTCAGCGTCGTGACGCAGTGCGCGTCATCAAACGCGTATCCCGTGTTCCGACGTAGAGCATTCGCGAGAAGGTCGTGTGCGTGTCGTGGAGTACGTTGATCGTCGAGTTCCGCTTGAGATCGTCCGCGACCATGTCGGGCGTCGCGTTGGGATGTGCTTCGAGATAGAGCGCGGCGGCGCCGCTCACGTAGCCCGCGGACATCGACGTGCCGTTCCAGAGCTGCGTGATCGGCGCGTTCTCGCGATCGAGGCTCGGGAGCAGAACCGAGTCGCCGGGCGCATAGAGATCGATGCACGAACCGAACGCGGTTCCGGGCGAGCGGCGATCGACCATCTGTAGCGTGCCTGCCGGCGTCCGCACCGCTCCGACGCCCGACGCGCCGACGACGATCGTTCCCTGGGAGTTGCCCGGGGAGACGTGACAGGCGTCGATCTCGAGATTGCCCGCCGAGACGATCACCGGGATGCCTGCTGCGCGCAGTTCGGTGACCGCGCTGTCGAGCGCCGGGATGCGTTGCGCGGTGTCGGCGATGAACGACCAGTTCGCGATCGCCGGCCCCGGATGCGTCTTGTGATCCTCGATTGCCCAGCGCGCGCCGTCGACGATCGCCTTGATCGTCCCGCGCAGCTTGTCGCACTGCACCATCTTCACGTCGACGATCTCCGCTTCGGGCGCGACACCGAGATTCGATCCGGCGACCGCGCCGGCCACGGCTGTGCCGTGGGCGTTGCAGATCTTCGGATCGTCGGGGAAGGCCGTGTAGCCGAGTCGTACGCGACCGGCGAGCTCGGGATGGTTCTGCGAAACGCCGCCATCGAAGACGTAAACCGTCACGCCCTTGCCCGTCGCGGGGTGACGATACGTTTGATCGAGCGGCAGACCTCGCTGGTCGATGCGATCCAGCGCGAAAGAGACGGTGCGGGACTCGTACGTGACGGTCGACCGGGCGCTGCTGGATGCGAGAGTGTAGATGCTGCTCGATTCCGCGGCGGGCGGAGTTTCCACGCTCGCCAGGCCCGGCTGCGCCACGTGCGCACATCCCGCGACGATCACACCTGTGCCCACGGCTCCGAGGGCGAAGGCTATGCTGCTGTGTGTCAGGACGCGAGAACGCATGAGACAGCCGGTTGCTTAAGTATTTCCGTCGGGGCTTTCGGTTCTTCTCCTTGCGACCACCAGTAAAGGAATTGGCGTGCCAATCGGACGGCAGGACATGAGAATTCGCGCGCTCGCAGCGTGGTACGCCTGATGCCTTATGCCGAATGGATGTCAGAAGGGGGATGCGACGTGCGTCGCATCCCCCTTTGTGCTGCTATCGGGCGTTGCTCAGACTTGCTCAAGCGCCGCCGTGCTTCCCGCCGCCGCCGTACTGGCTCTGATGCTCGTTCGGATGATCGCGCGGCGCATCGTTGGTCGCTTCGCGCCCGGCGCCGGTCGACTTGTGCTCGTCCGTGTTGCTCTCGCCGACCTCCGGCCGCTTGGCGGCGCCGCCGGCCTTGTGCGTATCCGCGTTCGCCTTGGCGTCCGCATTCGCTTCGTCGTGCATCGCGTCTCCGTGAAAGTCCACGACAGCGAGCGGGCAACAGCGGTGCCAGCATTTTGCGTAAGTTCGCTCGCGCGGCGCCGGTTGGTCGAAGCGCACGAGAGCCTGCGGCCAAACGACACCGCACGACGATCCCGTGCACTATTTTGATGAAAGCACCATCGCGTCGTCACTCGATCAGGTTGGGATGGACGTCATTCCGAACGCGCAGCCGAAGCCGCGCTCGCTCTGGCACACGCTGCATCTCACGCCGGCGCGCGCGATCATCACGGCTCTGATTCTCGTCAGTGCGGCGTCGATGTTCGCCGCGCGCCGTGGAGCGCTGCGCAACGGGCAATCGAAGCCGGCGATGGCAGCGCCGACGACACCGTCCTCAGCGGTTCCGTGCGGCGACAGATCTCGTCGACCGCCGTGCGACTGACCGCGCTGACGACGGAGGTCATGCTTCAGCGCACGCCCTGCCGGCGGTAGACGGCACAGCTTGTGATCTTCCACGCGACGACATGGATCGCGTGGATATCGAACCGATACGCCCCTCGCGCCCGGCGACACCGCGGCGCTCGAGTCGCGCGCTTGCGCGGATCGGAACCCTGATCGCCGTGCTCGGCCTTGCGTCGATCGCTGGCTATCGGCTCGGGTGGTTCAACTACGCGCGCACCGTTCATCACATCGAGCAGCTCCGCCAGTCGGAGAATCTCGCCGTGTTCATTGGCGGCTTCGTGCTCGTCTACGCCCTGGGGACCGCGGTCGGTCTGCCAGGTCTGCCGTTCAACGCCGCCGCCGGTGCCCTGTTCGGAACGGTGCTCGGTGGTGCGATTGCCTGGACGGCATCGATGATCGGTGCGCTGCTGGGCTACCTGATCGCGCGCACCATCGGCCACAACGAGGTGCTGCGCTGGGTCCGTCGATTCAAGCGCGGCGAGGCTGCAATCGAACAGGCCCGCGACTTCGTCGGGATCCTGCAATTGCGCCTCCTTCCGGTGCTGCCGATTGGCGTCGTGAACTTCGTCGCCGGGCTCGCGCGCGCGCCGATCGCGTCCTATCTCGCCGCGACCGCAATCGGCATCGTGCCGTCGGTGATCATCTACGGCTACTTCGCCGATAGCCTCGTCGAGGGGGTGGGGACGGGACGACGCCACGCGCTCTTCAGCTTGCTGATCGCGAGCGCGCTCCTCATTGTGTTGTCGCTGGCCCCACGGCTATTCAAACGCACGTCATCCTGAGCTGGAGGTTCCAATGCGTCCCACCCGCGTTGCGTTCCTGCTGTCGGCCGTCCTTCCCATCACCGTCGCGGCACAGGCACGTCAGGCCGGCGCGACGCACTCCGAAGCGAAGACCTGGTCGGCGCCGTACGACAAGTCGGTGCGGGTGCGCGATGCGTTCGCCGCTCCCGACGGCAAGGTCTGGTTCGTCGGACAGGAGGGCAACTTCGTCGCCCACCTCGATCCGTCGACGGGCGCGTTCAAGCGCTTCACGATCGACGACGGCACGAATCCGCACAATCTCGTCGTCGACAGGCAGGGGAGCATCTGGTTCACGGGCAATCGCAACGGCCGTATCGTGCGGCTCGATCCGGCGACCGGGAAGCTCACCAACTACCTGATGCCGGATCCGTCGATCAGGGATCCGCACACGATGATCTTCGACGCGAACGGCGACGCCTGGTTCACCGCGCAGAATGCCGGGATCGTCGGCAAGCTCACGCGCGCCGGCGGAACGATCCGGATCTGGCGGATGCCCACCGGCTCGCGTCCGTACGGGATCAAGCTCGACTCGAAGGGACGCCCGTACTTCGATCTCTTCGGCACGAACAAGATCGGTACGATCGATCCGAAGACCGGCACTGTCCGCGAGTACACCCTCCCGAACGACCGCGCACGCCCGCGTCGCCTCGAGATCACCGACGATCGCACCGTGTGGTACGGCGACTACACGCGCGGCTACCTCGGACGCGTCGACACCGAGACCGGCGCCGTCGAAGAGTTCGCGCTCCCGTCGGGCGGCGCATCGCTCCCCTACGGCATGTCCACCGACGACCGCGGCTACGTCTGGCTCGCCGAAACCGGCGTCCAGCCCAACCGTCTCGTCGCGTTCGACCCGAAGGCGCGGAAGTGGGTGGAGAACATCCCCGTCCCCGCGGACGGACCGAACACGATCCGGCACATGCAGTGGGACCGCGCCAGCCGCCAGATCTGGTTCGCCGACGACGCGGGGCAGATCGGACGGATCAAGGTCGCGCC
>CBHWBX010000046.1:0-15242 GCA_966111935.1 uncultured Gemmatimonadaceae bacterium | reverse complement strand
GGCGGCGGTGGCGGCGGGGGAGGGGGCGGCGGGGGCAGCTCCTCGCAGCTCGTCGTTACGACCCCGCCGAGCGTGAACGCCACCGGGACATGGGTCGGCACCACCGACGGGCCGGACGTCACGCACAACTACACCTACACGCTCACGATGACGAGCGACGGCATCGTCACGGGCTCGGGGCTCGTGACGACGCCCTTCACGACGGTGTCGTACCTCGTCGCCGGCACGGTCAACGGCGACACGCTGATGCTGTACTCCGGCATGGTCTGCGGCTCGTGCACCCTCAATCCGCTGTACCGCGGCATCGTCTCGTCAAGCAGCACGCGCGTGGACGGTTCGTTCCTGTCGGGCGGTGTCTCGCCGCTCACGCTCTACAAGCAGTAATCGGCGTCGTTCAGATCTTCGACGCGAACGATGACGGGCTGACGTACCCGATTGCGTCAGCAGGGATCTGGGCCGACGGACGAAAGCCCGCGGCCCACGTCCTGACGAGCTCCATCAACCGGCGACGGTGCACGTCGAGTGGATAGATGTGCTCCGTCTCCGGCCAGAATACCTCGGTGCACAACCCATCGGTGTTCTCGACGTTCGCGACGCGCGCGAGCTGGCCGAGCTGGTTGTAGTAGCGGAGCGCGTACTCGGAGAACACCGAGAGCGCGCGCCCGCGTCGCTCGCCGATCGCGGCAAACGCCGCGCGCAGCTCCTCGAGCGTCGGCGAGTTACGGTAGATCAACGGATCGACCTTCGGTGCATTGGACGCCGGGCGCCGCGGCTGGCCTCTGAGCCGGCGCTTCAGCCATGCGGAATAGCTGGCGGCGCGCGCATACGTCATCACGGCCGCGCGTGCGGCGAAACCGGCATCGGGAAAACAGATCGGGTCGAGGAGGAGCAGTCCGACGACGCGCGGATCGCTCGGCGCGAGGCGGATGGCGTCGTCCGCTCCAGCGCACAGGCCGCCGAGCACGAGCGGCACTCGCCCGAGGCGCGCGTCGAGGCTGCGCAGAATCTCCTCGTAGTCCGCCGCCACCGAGGCGTTGCTCGTGAGGCCGACGCGCGCCGGGCTCTCGCCCTTTCCCGCCTGGTCGATCCGCAACGAGCCGAAGCCCGATTGCGCGAGCAGACGCGCGAGACGCACGTATAGTCGATTCGGTCCGACGCGGTGGAGCAACCCGGCGTTGAAGAAGACGAACCAGGGCAATGGCGCGCGGTATGATTCGCTCGGGAAGGTGAGAATGCCCGAGAGCCGTCCGCCCGCGCCGAAGTGCACAGGCTCTTCGATCAGGGATGTGTGAGGCATGCGACGAGTCGCTCGATGACGGGCCGAGGCGTGAGTGGTTCGTTCGACACGATGTCCCAGTCGCACTGGAAGGCGACGTTGTCGCAGGGAATCGCGTGGAGAGGAAAGCGGAGCTCCGGCATGGTGCTGACGACGTGCAGCACGCCGGTGGGAAGACTCGAATACACACGCGCGTCGAGCGCGGCGAGCTCGTTCACCATGCGATCGGACAGCGTGTATCCCGCGTACTCGCGCAGCGCTTCGCGCCGCTGGGTGCGTCCGAGGTACGGATGGAGATCGCACAGGCCTTCCTGCGCCTGACGCAGGCTCTGCACGTATTCGGTGCCGTCGACGATCGGATCCCACAGCACGACGCGCTTGATCGTCGACGTGAGGGTCGCGGCCCGCGCGGCGAGGAGGGCGCCGGCGCGAACGCCGAGCAGGTGGACGACGCGGCAGTCGGAGATCTCGCGTCCTTCGCGCTCGACGAGGGCGATGTCGTCGAGCCAGTCGGAGATCGTCGTCTCATCGAGCTCGCCGAATGAATCGCCGCAGCCTCGATAGTCGAAGCGCACCACGTGCTGGCCCGCCTGCGCGAGCGCAATCGCGAGGTCGCGCAGCGCCGAATGCGTGCGTTGATACTCGGACAGAAGGGGCGGGCAGATGATTGTCAGCACTCGGCCCGCTCCGCCCGACGGAGGATGGTAGCTGGCGAAGATCTGCTCCGCCCCCGTTCCGATGAAGAACGATTCCGTCATCGAGCATTCCGGGTAGCCAGCTCCGACCGACAGCGCTTCGCGAGGTCCGCCAGGTTTTCCTGGAAGAGCGTGAGGAAGGTGAGCCTCACGCCGATCTTGTCCTCCATCTGCAGCAGCGCCTGCATGCCGAGCAGCGAGTACCCACCCATCTCGAAAAACTTGTCGGCGACGCCGATCGGTCGCGTCGGTTGGATCAGCTGCGTCCAGATCTCGGCGATGATGATCTCGATCGGATCGGAGGGCGCGGTGTACTGCTGATCGCTCACTTCCGCCACGACGGGTCTGGGCAGTCGAGCGCGATCGACCTTTCCATTCGGCGTCAACGCGATCTCGCTCACCGGCAGGAAGTGCTGCGGGATCATGTACTCGGGAAGCTTCGCGCGCAGGTGCTTGCGCAACCCGATCGGCGCGAAGCGTCCCTCGATCGCCGGTACGCAGCAGGCGACGATTCGTACGTCGCCCGGCGCGGCTTCCCACAGATACACCGCGACCTTCCGAACGTCGGCGTGCTCGGCGAGCACCGCCTCGATCTCACCGAGCTCGATGCGGAACCCGCGGACCTTCACCTGCTCGTCCAGCCGTCCGAGGTGCTCGAGCGTTCCATCGTCATGCCAGCGCCCGCGGTCGCCGGTTCTATAAAGCGTCGCACCGGGCGCCGTGCTCAACGGATCGGGCACGAACCGTTCGGCGGTGAGCTCGGGTCGGTTCAGGTAGCCGAGCGTGACGCCGGCGCCGCCGATGCAGATCTCTCCCGGCACGCCGACCGGACAGAGCACGGCCTGATCGAGGATGCGAATCGTCGTGTTGGCGATCGGCCGGCCGATGCTGATGCCGCGTGACGTGTCGGTGATTCGTCCGCACGTCGACCACACCGTCGTCTCGGTCGGGCCGTACATGTTCCACAGCTCGACGCCGCACTCGAGCAGGCGGTCGGCGAGATCCTTCGGCAGCGCTTCGCCGCCGACGAGTGCCTTGAAGCGACTGGCGGGCTTCCATCCCGATTCCAGAAGGATGCGCCAGGTGACCGGCGTCGCCTGCATCATCGTCGCGCGGTGGTCGTCGAGGAGGCGAACGAGGCTCTCGCCGCTCAGCGTATCGTCACGCGACGCGATCACGACGCAGGCACCGCGCGTGAGCGGCAGCATCAGCTCGAGCAGCGCGATGTCGAAGGACAGCGTCGTCACCGCGACGAGCACATCGGCCTCGTCGACGCCCGGCTCGCGCGCCATGCTCTCGAGAAAGTTCACGGCTGCGCGGTGCGGGACGACGACGCCCTTTGGGCGCCCCGTCGAGCCGGACGTGTAGATGACGTAGGCCGGATCCTCCGGCCGTGGGGCGCTCGCATCGCGCGGCAGCCGCGCGTCCGACGCGGCGGCAATCTCCGCGGCGTCGGCATCGAGCAGGAGCTGGCGCTCTCGCGGCAAAGCGAACGGCTCGGCGAGGCTGCTCGTCGAGACGAGCAGCGCCAACTGTGCGTCCTCGGCCATGAACCGAAGACGCTCGCCTGGAAAGGCGGGATCGAGCGGCACGTACGCCGCGCCCGCTTCGAGGACGCCGAGCATCGCGGCGAGCATGTCGACGCCCCGCTCGACGCAGAGCCCGATCCGCCGGCCGCAGCCCACGCCTCGCGCTCGCAGCGCGTGTGCGATGCGATTGGCGCGCGAGGCGAGCTCGGAATACGTGGCGGTCGTCGTGCCGGCAATCGCGGCGACGCGCCCCGGCGTCCGGTCCGCCTGTGCTTCGAACAGCGCGTGGACCGGCAGATCGCGCGGAAACTCGGCCGCGGTGTCGTTCCACTCGACCAGCAATTGATGCCGCTCCAGTTCCGAGAGCAGCGGCAGCTCGGAGAGCCGCGCGTCGGGCGACGCCGCGATCCCTGCCAGCAGCGCGACGAGGTGCGACGCGATGCGGTCGACCGTTGCAGCTTCATAGAGATCCGAGTCGAACTCGAAGAAGCCGCTCAAGCGGCCGTCGGACGCTTCGTCGATCTCCAGCGTCAGGTCGAACTTGGCGGATCCCGTCGTGACGTCCACCTGCTCGACGCGAAGGTCGCCGAGCTTCCGCAGGTCGCGCGAACGGTGGAGCACCAGCAGGATGTCGAAGAGCGGCGTGCGACTTGGATCGCGCTCCGGTCGAAGGGCATCGATGACGCGCTCGAACGGGGCATCCTGATTCGCGTACGCGGCGAGCGCCACCTCGGACACGCGGTCGATCAGGTCGCGAAAACGCGGATTGCCCGAAAGACTCGTGCGCAGCACGAGGTTGTTGACGAAGAAGCCGACGAGCGGCTCGACGTCGGGGACCGCGCGGCCGGCGATGGCGGTGCCGATGACGACGTCCTCGGAACCGGTGTAGCGATGAAGCAATGTCTTGAACGCGGCGGCGAGCACCATGAACAGCGTCGCATGGCTCTCCTGCGCGAGGCGGCGCAGTGCCATGGAGACGTGATCAGGAACGGTAAAGCGACGCACGTCGCCGCGGTACGCCTTCTCGGCGGCGCGCGGACGGTCGGTGTGCAGTCCGATCTTCGGCAGCGGTGCCGCGAGCTGCTGCTTCCAGTAGGCCAGCTGATCGTCGAGCCGTCCGCTGTTCAACTGTTCGCGCTGCCATGCAGCGAAGTCCGCGTATCGGAGCGAGAGCTCCGGCAACTTCGGCTCGACGCCTTTGCGAAACGCTTCGTAGCAGACATCGAGCTCGCGCCACAGGATGTCGAACGACCAATCGTCGTTGGCGACGTGGTGGAGGCAGAGCAGCAGCCAGTGCTCGTCGGCGTCCAGTCGAAGCAGTCGCGCCCTGAGCGGCGGCGCGGTCGCGAGGTTGAACGGAGCTCGAGCCTCGGCGGCTGCCAACGCGCGTGCATCCGACACGCGATCCGCGACGGCGGTCAGGTCGGTGATGGGGAGTGCCAGCGTGATGTCAGGATCGACGCGTGCGTGCGGAGCACCGTCGATGGCGATGATTCCGGTGCGCAGGACTTCGTGCCGCCGGAGGAGCCAGGAGAGCGACCGTTCCAGTGCCTCGACGTTCAACGCGCCGCGCAGGCGATACGTGTAGGCCATGTTGTACGTCGGTCGGTCCGGGAGCAGTTGGTCGAGGAACCAGAGCCGCTCCTGTGAATACGATAGCTTCGCCTCCTCGCCCGCGCCGCGCGGGGCGATCGGCGGCAGGGGCGGCCTGTTCGCGACGTGATCGGGACTGGAGAGCAGCGTGATCAGATGTGACTTCTCGTCGCTCAGACGCTGCCGGAGGTCGGGGGTGAGCCCGCCGTCGGGCGCCTTGTAGTGCAGACGCCCGTTCTCCGCCCACACGATGATGCCAAGCTGCCGCAGCTCGGCGACGAGCCGCTCGGCCCGAGCATGATCCGGCTCGAGCGTCGCGCTCGTCGGCGACTGGCCGACCATCGGAGTCTGGACATTGGTCACGGCTACACCTCTCCGTACTCGAAGCCCATGGCGTGCTGTGCGCGGACGCTTTCCGTTCGCGCCGCGGCGGTCGACTTCCGTGCGTCGATGTGTGCGGCAAGCTCGCGCAGCGTCGCCTGATGAAACACGTCCTTCACCGTGATCTCGACGTCGAAGCGGTCGCGGATGCGATTGGCGATCTGCATCGCCAGCAGCGAATGGCCGCCGGCGTCGAAGAAGTTGTCTAACGCGCTGATCGCGTCGACGCGCAACGACGCGCGCCACAGCTCGGCGAGCGCGACTTCCGTGGGCGAATTCGGCTTGACGAATGTGGCGGCTTGTGACGGTGCTTCATCGAGCGCCGGCGCCGAGCCGACGAGCCACCGCCGACGAAGCTCGTCGAGCCAGGGAAGGCCGGCGAGGACCGTGTCGGCGGCGATGCCGAAGTCGATCAGGCAGGCGAGCTCGGTGACGCCGATCTGTCGCAGCCGCTCGACCATCGGCATGCACGACTCGGGCGTTCCGAACAGGCCGCTCGACTCGAAGTATCTGTCGAACGCGTGCTCGGCGAGCGCGTCGAAGTCCGAGGGCGACAGCGTCGCGACGTCGACGCCCTTCGGCGCGACCGCGCCGAAGAGACCGACCGCGCCCTTTAGGTAATTCTTAAAAGGCTCGTGCACCACGGAGCGCACGTACCTTTCGTCGTCGGCGACGAAGGTGTGCAGCATGAGGGTAACCGTCCCGCTTACCCCGGGATGGCCGGCCTCCTGCCACGCCTTGCGATAGATGTCGAGTCGCTCGCGGACCTGTTCGATCGACTGCTGGAGGAGATGCGTGAGGATGTTCGCGCCGATCTCGCCGGCGCGGCGGAAGGTCTCCGGCGTGCCGCCGGCCGTCACCCACGTCGGCAGCTCATGCTGCACCGGGCGGGGACGCGTGCCGAAGGTGACCGGCTTGCCGTCACCGCCGAGCGACTGCCGGGTCTCGCCGCGCCAGAGCGCACGGACCGTCTCGATGCCGGCGAACATTCGCTGATGTCGATCGGCGTAGGCGTCGGGGGCAATCGCGAAGTCCTGCGGTTGCCACCCGGATGCGAAGGAGATTCCCACCCGGCCGTCCGACAGATTGTCGACGAGCGACCATTCCTCGGCGACGCGCACGGGATTGTGCAGCGGCAACACCACCGACCCGGCGCGAATGCCGACGCGCTTCGTGACCATCGAGAGTGCGCTTGCCGCAACCGACGGGCTGGGAAACATGCCGCCGAAGGCGTGGAAATGCCGCTCCGGCGTCCAAACCGCGCTGAAGTCGTGGTCGTCGGCGAAGCGCGCGCCTTCGAGGAGCAGCCTGTACTTCTCGCGGCCCTCGACCTGCGCGTAATCGCCTTCGTCACTCGCGAAATAGAACAGGCTGAAGTCCATCATCGCGGCGTGCCCTCGACGCCCGCGGCGGTCACCATGAAATCGCCAAGCACCAGGGCATCGAGGCCGGCGGCGAGGAACGTGTCGATGGCTTCGCCCGGCGTGCAGACGATCGGTTGTCCCTTCACGTTGAATGACGTGTTGAGGAGGATCGGCATCCCCGACCTCGTCGCGAATGCGTCGAGCACCTCGTAGAAGCGCGCATTGGTGGCCCGACTGACCGTCTGCACGCGCGCCGTGCCGTCGACGTGTGTCACGGCCGGCAGCCTGTCGCGATATTCCGTGCGCACGGGGACGACGAAGAGCATGTGCTCATAGGTGCTCTCGTCGCCTGGGTCCAGCTCGAAGTAGCTCGACGCGTGCTCCGACGCCACGGCGGGCGCGAACGGACGGAAGCCTTCGCGCTTCTTCACGAGCATGTTGACGCGCGTCCGCATGTCGGTCGGCCGCGGATCGGCGAGAATGCTCCGCGATCCGAGCGCGCGCGGTCCGAACTCCATTGCTCCCTGAAACCATCCGAGGATCTCGCCGCGATCGAGACGCGCGGCGGCTTCGGCGGCCAGGGCGGGGAAGGAATCGAAAGGGACCGCCTTCACGTCGTTGCGCGACGCGAGGACCTCGGCGATCGGCGAGCGACAATACGAAGGTCCCCAGAGCGGCGCCGAGATGCGCGGCGCCGGTGTCTCGGGATGACGATCGTGTTGGACGTACAGCGCCGCGCCGAGCGCGGAGCCGTCGTCGCCGGAGGCGGGTTGGACGAACACCCGCTGAAAGAGACGACTACGCTGCACGACACCGTTGTTGGTACAGTTCAGCGCGACGCCGCCGGCCATGCAGAGATCCTTCAGTCCGGTTCGGGCGGCGAAGTGTCGGAGCGTATGCAGCTGCACCGTCTGAAGGACGGCCTGCACCGCCGCGGCGATGTCCATGAAGCGCTGCTCCATCGGACCGTCGGGCTCGCGAGGCGGGCCGAAGATCTCGGTGAGCGCGGCGAGCACGCCGGCGTGCGTCTCCCGCTCGCGTACGGTGGCGTTCCTGCGGAACAGCGAGATCGTGTACGTGCCGTCAGCTTTCAGCCGGACGAGATCCATCACCCGATCGAAGTACCTGTCCCGATCGCCATAGGGCGCGAGCCCCATGATCTTGTACTCGTCCATGTTGAAGTCGAAGCCGAGATACAGCGTGAACACGCTGTAGAGGACGCCGAGCGAGTGGAACGCCGGAATCGTCGCGAGCGGCTCGAACGTGTTGCCGGCCGCCGCGTAGATCGACGCGCTCTCGACCTCGCCCATCCCGTCGCTCACGAGGACGAGGGCTTCGCCGAACCCGCTCTGATAGAACGCACTCGCGGCGTGCGCCAGGTGGTGGGGCACCGCGACGAACTTGCTCCGCCAGTCGACACCCGGAAGGTGTTCCTCGAGCGACCGGATCTGAAGGCACGGGTCGTACACCGCGCCGAACTGCTCGCGATAGAACGGATCCTCCCCGAACGCCGCGCGATACGGCTCGTAGTCGAACCCATGCGCGACGACGTCGAGATCGCGCGGGTCGAGGTGCGCATGCTCGAGGCAGTGCCGAATCGCATGAATCGGAAACGCGCCGGTCGCTTTCTCGCGAACCAGGCGTTCCTCGGCAACCGCGACGTCGACCTGACCGTCGCGCAGCAGGACGGCGGCCGAGTCGAACCCCTGCGCGATACGATAGGCTCGCCGGTCCAGATCCGGGAAGCGTGACTGCTTGAAGCGAACTGCATTGTCGCAGCCGCTGATGCCGATGACGTTCACTGTCATGTCTGTGCGCCGTGACGAGACTCGGCCATTCGCCGGCCGACCGATTTTTCGGCGGACAATCGCAAGTGTCCAGCCCGGGATGGCATGCCGTGGTACCGAGGACCCAAAGGGCGCTGGATCGCGGCACCGTTTCAGGACTTACGTCCGAGCGTGTCGCCGGCGCTCCCGTCGCGATCCGTCACGCGTGAAGGAATGTGTGGCAGATGCGCAACAGAAATTCGTTACGGCGCGCCACAGCGTCGGCGGCGTGACAGGAAGGCAAGTCGGCCTTGGCCGTACGCTGTTTTTCGAGAAAACGCATGCCCGCGTCGGATCCGTCCGGAGGCATGGTTGGTGCCCCGCACCGATGTATGAAGTCGTCGATGCTGTGGCGCGTGTCGCAGCTCCTCGCCATGGCCTTCGTGTTGGCGCTGGTAGTTGTCGCTGTGTTGTGGACGCGCTGTGGTCTTCGCGGGTGCCCGAACATCGCGCACCTCGGCGAAGACAACCTGAGCGGCGTCACGGTCATCAAGGACCGCTCGGGAACGGAGCTCGCACGGATCCCGCCGTCGCAGCACGTGCGCATCCCGCTCGACTCGATGCCGGCCTATCTGCCGGCGGCGTTCGTCGCGATGGAAGACCAGCGCTTCTGGAAGCACCACGGCATCGACTGGCGCCGCGTGGCCGGCGCCGCGTACCACAACGTGCGCGAGCTGAGCATCGAGCAGGGCTCGAGCACGATCACGATGCAGCTCGCGCGCAACGTGTTCCCCGATCGCTTGCCGGCGAGCCAGCGCACGCTCACGCGCAAATTCGAAGAGGCGCGCGTGGCGCAGATGATCGAGCACAAATACTCGAAGCGCCAGATTCTCGAGATGTACCTGAACGAGATCTACTTCGGGCGCGGAGCCTACGGTGTCGAGGCCGCGGCGCGCGAGTACTTCGGGAAGCATGCATCGCAGCTCACGCTCGACGAGGCGGCGCTGCTCGCCGGCCTCCCGCGCGCGCCGAGCGTGTTCAACCCGCACAGCAATCTCGAGCAGGCGCGGAAAGGTCGCCGGGCCGTTCTCGAGCGCATGGCGGCGCAGCATCGGATCACTCGCGGCGAGGCCGCGGCCGCGGCGGCAGCGCCAATCCGCGTGCGCCGTCGCGTGTCACTTCCCGACGGCACCGCTCCGTATTTCATCCAGGCGGTGCGGCAGATCCTCGAAGACAGCCTTTCCGATGCGGCCGCTCGCTCCGGATATACGGTCGAGACGACGCTCGACTCGAAGCTCCAGCGGATCGCCGAAGAGGAGGTTGAGCATCAGCTCACGGCCATCGAGTCGGGAGCATTCGGATTGTTCGTCTATCCGGCGTACGCGGCGGCGGCGCGCGATTCTCTCGTCTCCCCCAACGGCACCGACTATCTCCAGGCCGCGCTCGTGTTCCTCGATCCCCGCACCGGAGACGTGCGCGCCCTGATCGGCGGACGCGACTATCACGACTCGCAATTCAATCGCGCATTCAACGCGAATCGGCAGATGGCGAGCACGTTCAAGCCATTCGTCTTCGCCGCGGCCATCGCCGCCGGCTATCCGCCGTCGCTTCGCTTGTCCGATCAGCCGTTGCGCATGACCGTCGGCGGGAAGGTCTGGTCGCCGGAAAACGACGACGGGGGCTACCACGACGTCGTCACGATGCGTCAGGCGCTCGCCGCGTCGAGCAATGTCGCGACGGTCCGTCTGGCGAACATGGTCGGACTCGATCGCGTGATCCAGCAGGCCAGGCTCGCGGGCATCCGCGGTCCGCTGCCGACCATTCCGTCCGTGGTGCTCGGCGCCGAGGAAGCGACGCCGCTCGAGCTCACCACTGCGTACGCGACACTCGCCACGCTCGGCAAACAGCCGCAGCCGCGTCTCATCAACCGAGTGCTCGACGCGACCGGCAGAGTCGTCTGGCAACAGCAGCCGGTCGCGCGAGCGGCGCTCGACCCGTCGGTGGCGTTCGTGGTGAACGACATGTTGAAGGAGGCGATCGATTCCGGCACCGCGGTGCCGCTGCGGGGCACCGGCTACCGCGGCGTCGTCGCTGGGAAGACCGGCACATCGAACGGCTCGGCCGACCTTTGGTTCGTCGGCTACACCCCGGAGATCGTCGGCACGATCTGGATCGGCTTCGACCAGCGAAAGACGATCGTCCCCGACGCCGAGAGCGGCGTGATCGTGGCGCCGATCTGGGGGCGCATCATGACACGCTTCGGCGATCCGGGGCCGGACTGGAAGGCGCCGCCGGGATTCGTCGCGCATAGTCGATGATGGATGGGGCGCGCCGGCGAGAGCTATGTTTGGATGGACGGGACTCCAACCACGAGCATCAGCCTTGGCCGACTCCACCCTGCACGCCGCCACGCTCGCCCTGCACGCGGGCGAACCCAAGAGAACAGTCGGTGCGCCCGTCTCTCCGCCGATCGTGGCGTCGACCAGCTTCTACAGCGCGCCAGACGCCGGAGGCTTCTCGGCGGCGGACCTCACCGACGAGACGCCGCACTTCTATACACGATGGGGAAATCCCACCGTCGATCTTCTGGAGAGCCGCCTCGCCGCGCTCGAGGGTGGGGCCGGCGCAGTCGTGTATGCGAGCGGGATGGCCGCGATCAGTGCGCTGTTCTTCGCGCGGCTGCGCGCCGGCGATCATCTCATCATTCCCGACGTCTGCTACGCGGGCGTCGCCGAGCTCGCGCACGACGTGCTGTCGCGTTTTGGAATCGCCGTATCGGTCGTCGATACGTCGAGCGCCGACGCCGTGGCGGCGGCGATTCGTCCGGGAACGACTCGGCTGGTCCATATCGAGACGCCGGCCAATCCGATCCTCAAGCTCACCGACATCGCCGCGGTCGCACGGATCGCTCACGACGCGGGAGCGGAGCTGTCGGTCGACTCGACCATCGCCACGCCGATCGCGACGCAGCCGATTGCGCTCGGCGCCGACTATGTCGTTCACTCGCTGACGAAGTACGTCTGTGGGCATGGCGATGCGCTCGGCGGCGCGGTGGTGGCTCGTGAGCGGGATCGGTTGGCCGCCCTGCGTCAGGGCGCGCTGGTACATCAGGGCGCGGCGCTGAATCCGTTCGCGGCGTGGCTGATGCTGCGCGGACTCGAGACGCTACCCGTGAGAATGCGCGTTCACGAAGCGAACGCGCGAGCAGTAGCGACGTTTCTCGAAGGCCATCCGGCGGTTGCCGCGGTGCATTGGCCCGGCCTTGAGCGCCATTCGCAGGCCGAGCTCGCGCACCGACAGATGCGCAACTTCTCGGGGCTGCTGTCGTTCGCCGTCAAGCGTGACGCCGCGGCATTGGCACGGCGCGCCGCCGAACGTGTTCGGATCTTCTCGTATGCCGTTTCTCTCGGGAAGACCAAGAGCCTGCTCTATTACATCCCGACCGACGATCTGCTGCGGACGTCGTTCAAGCTCGATCGGGAGTCCGCGGAAGCGTATCGTGCGTCGGCGGGTGAAGGGGTGTTTCGCGTTTCGGTTGGTCTCGAGGAACCGAGTGATCTTCTGACGGACCTGGCGCAGGTGTTGGAGTAAGCGCTTCCCGCGCCGACAACTTCGCGAGATCGGGCATGAAGACGAGCAGCCCGCCGTTCGGAAGCGTGCGATGGTATCCGGCGACCAGTTGTTCGTGGTACTGCCCGATGTCGAAGTCGAAGGGATCGCCCGGCGCCAGGTCGACGATCTGCATCTCGGCGTGCACCATGAACAACTTGCCGAACTGTAGCGTGCCGCCGCGAAAGAACATGTAGTTGGCGGCCGCAGTGTCCGGCGCGAGTGGTGGCGCTGCGGCGCGATCGCTCGTCGTGCCGAACGTCTGAACGAGACGTCCCGGCGCGACCGACGCCACGACGAGATGGCCGGAGATCGCGGGGGCGGGGAGCAGCTTCGTCGGATCGAGCAGGAGGTCGTTTCCGACGACGCGAACGCCCTTCGCCTGCCGCAGGTCGAGCAGCTTGGCGAGCGTGATGCCGAGCGCCTCCATCAATCCCTGACCGGGAATCGTGCAGATCCTCATCGAGATCGGGTGCACGCGAATCTCGCCGGCGGGCGTCGCGCTCACCTCGGCCTTCATCTCGAATGGAATGTCGACGACCTTGTGCAGCGTGCCGCGCTGGATGAGATGATCGCCCTCGGTCGCGAACGAGAGCCCTTTCAGCGGCGCGCCGCGGTACGCGAACACGTAGGTGTTCATGAGGTGCGACAGATCGTCGACGCCGAGCTCGATCCTGCCGGTATCGATCGCGAGCACGAACGAGGTCTTGTCGTCGAACGACACCACGTGATCGGCGCGCGTGCTGTGCATGTTGCCGCTCAGCGTGTCGATCGAGAGCACGACGCCGGGCCACATGTGGAAGCGCACGTTCCGAAAGCGCGTGCGGACGACGGTGTCGCTGCCTGCGTCGTGCCCGCTCGGCAGCGTCCCCGCGGCTGCGCGGCTGGGCTCGACGACGATATATGAAGTCGGACCGGAATGGCAGGATGTCGCCACTGCCCCGAGCACCGCGCCGGCCAGCGCAACTGCAACGATACCAGCCACGCGGGCGGCGGGTATCCTTGCGCGCGCCTCCATGCCGTCGTCCCTCCGCTCCCGTGGCATTCGCCGCACCTGTTCCGCTGCGAGGCGTATGCCAATTCACGCGTGCGCTGCGCGCTATTTCACTCGTCCGCGTCGGCGATGACGGTCGAGCTCAGCCGGCCCAGGCGACGAAAGCGTAGTAGAAGACGGGAGCGGCGATGAGGAGGCTGTCGGCGCGATCGAGCACGCCGCCTTGACCGGGGAGCGCCGAGCCGGTGTCCTTCACACCGAGGTCGCGCTTGATCGCCGAGACGAGCAGATCGCCGAGAAGACCGAGCCCGCACAGGGTGCCGCCGATCAGCGCCGCGGCAAGCGACGAGAAGGGCGTGACGCGCGGCCCCAGCCATGCGCCGGAGAATGCGGCGACGACGATGCCGCCCGCGAGTCCTTCCCATGTCTTGTTCGGACTGAGCGTGGGCGCGAGACGGTGTCGTCCGAACGCCTTGCCGAAGACCCACTGATTCGCGTCGCCCATCATGATCACGACGAGCAGGAAGGCGAGCAGCCCCGCGCCTCCCGCCGGGCCGACGCGATCGGGGAGCAGCAAGAGCCGCGGCGCGCAGCTCAGCGCGAACACCGTCAGTACCAGGCCGAAGCCGACGCGCGCGCTGCCGTCGATGAATCCGTTTGGTCCACGCACGAATGCACGCGCGAGCGGCATGATGAGGAACGCCCACGCGAGCAGGACCGTACCGCCGTTCAGCTCGGAGTGACCCGACAGGAGCGCGGCGTAGTGGAGCGGAACGCCGGCAAGCGCCAGCACCGAGACGAAGGTCGGGCGGTTCTCCGCGGAGAGGAGGCGCAGATACTCGACGAGCGCCCACGCGCTCAATCCCATGAATACCGCGAGCCCGACGCCGATGCCGCCGACGGCGGCGACGCTGCACACGATCGCCGTCGGCCACCAGGAGTTGATCGCCTGCCGCATGCGGCGCCCCTCGGGACGGCGCAGCTTCGGGTGCACGAATCCGATCGCGCTGACCGAGCCGACGTAGGCGAAGACGGCGCCGACCACGGATTGGAGCGGCGTCGTCTCGAAGGGGAATGCGGCGGGCATGACTCCAACTTAAGGCAAACGAGCGAGGCGGGCTTAGCGGGGCGGGCGATGGCCCCATCATCTGTAAGACGATCGGAACTGTACTTGCAACGGCTTACGGCCTCTTCGTCAATGGCCATGGAACCAAGACAGTTCTGTCAGCTCCAGCACGGGACTTCGGTACAACAGTGGGTTCCCTCGACGTGCGGCATCTGTTCCGTCGGCTGTGGCGTCGAGGTGGGCGTCGCCGACGGACGCATCGTCGGCGTCCGCGGGCGCCTCGATCACCCGGTGAACCGCGGGCGCCTCGGCCCGAAAGGGCTCAACCAGTGGTACGCGAATCGGCACCCCACGCGCGCCCTGCACCCGCTCATCCGATCCGGTGACCAGTTGCTGCGCGCGAGCTGGGACGACGCAATGGACCTCATGGTCCACCGCTTCAATGAGGCGATGGCAACAGAGGGCCCGGACGCGGTCGCGATCTACAACAGTGGACAGTTGCTGCTCGAGGAGTACTACACGATCGGCAAGATCGCGCGCGCCGGGCTCGCGACCTCGAACATCGACGCAAATACGCGATTGTGCACGGCGACCACCGCGTCGTCCCTCATGGAGAGCTTCGGCGCCGACGGGCCGCCCGGTGCGTTCGAGGACGTCGAGCTGACGGAGTGCCTGGTGCTCATGGGCCACAACATGGCCGAGACGGCGACGGTACTCTGGATGCGCACGCTCGCGGCGAAATCGGCGACGCGGAAGAAGGTCATCGTCGTCGATCCGCGGCGAACGTTCAGCGTCGATACGGGTGGCGATCTCCATCTCCAGCTGCGCCCCGGGACGAACGTCGCGCTGCTCAACGGCATCTGCAACCTGCTGATCGAGAACGAGTGGATCGATCGCGAGTTCATCGCGGGGCACACGGTCTACTTCGATCGATTCCGCGAGACGGTGTCGAAGTACACGCCCGACCTC
>CBHWBX010000045.1:0-15286 GCA_966111935.1 uncultured Gemmatimonadaceae bacterium | reverse complement strand
CGGATCGACTAACGGATGCTCGGGCGCGAGCATTTGTTACGTCGCGCCGAATATCGTGTCCGGCCGCGTCGTTAACACGCGGAGCTCGACCGGCTCGGCCGTGTACTCGCCCGTCATACCGCTCGCGATCGCGGCAGAGCCGGCGAGATCCTCGAGGTCCTGGACGCGGAAGCTGATCTCCGCCCCCTCGGACTTTCCGATCCAGTTCCGCTGAGCCTGCTTCGTGGAATCCGACCAGTCGATCCAGTCGAGGTTCGCGAGCAGGCGTCCGGCGTAATCGGTGATCCGGAAGAACCACTGCTCCAGGAACCGCTGCTCGACCTTCGCGCCGCACCGCTCACATTCGCCGGCGATGACCTGCTCGTTGGCGAGCACGGTCTTGTCGTTCGGGCACCAGTTCACCGCCGCGCGCTTCTTGAACGCCAGCCCGCGCTTGTAGAGCTCCAGGAAGACCCACTGGGTCCATTTGTAGTAGTCCGGATCCGTGGTCGACAGCTCGTGCCGCCAGTCGATCATCAGCCCCGACCGCTTAAGCTGGCGGCGGAAGTTGTCGATGTTTCTGGGGATGAGGTCGGCCGGGTGCGTGCCGACCTTGAGCGCGAAGTTTTCGGAATGGATTCCGAAGGCGTCGTACCCGATCGGCTCGAACACCGTGTGCCCTTGGAGGCGCTGGAATCGTCCGTATATGTCGTTTCCCGTGAAGGCGAAGAGGTTGCCCACGTGCAACCCTTCGGCGGAGGGATACGGGAACATCATCAGTGCGTAGAACGGGCGCATGCCGGCAGCGAGGTCGGCGTGGTTCGTCCCTCGCGACTCCCAGCGTTCCTGCCATTTCCGCTCGATGGCGGCAGGCTGATAGCCGGCGGATTCTTCCGCCGGCACGGTGTTGGTCGGCTCTGTCATAGGTATCTGCTGAAATTTAGCGTCCGATGAACCATCGTCCCAGTACGAGTCTCTTCTCCCTCGCGACCCTCCAGGGGAGCGGCCGCCAGGCGGCCTCGCTCCGCCGGCGGCTCGTGGCCTTCGTCGGCGCCGCGGCCATCCTGGTCCTCGGCGGCGCGACCTATATCGGGCTGACGATCCTCCGCCGGTCGATGGCCGGCGACGAGGACGCCCGGATTGCCAACGCCGCCTCCCTCTCGAAGCAGCTGGTCGACCGGGTGCTCGCCGAGCGCTCGCGACAGGTCATGCTCATCGCCTCGTCCCCCGAGGTGGTGGTCGCGGCGAAGAAGGGCGGCGACGCCTCGCGTCAGAAGGGGCTGCCCGGCAAGTCGGTCGGCGACCTCGAGGCGATGTTCGGAAAGGGCATCCGCTCCCAGCAGGTCGACGAAGCCGCCCGCGCCTTCCTCCGCGACATCGAGGCGAAGCTCGACATCGCCGAGGTGATGGTCACCGACCGCTACGGCTACAACGCCGTGATCACCGCGCAGTCGAACGATTTCGTGCAGAGCGACGAAGGGTGGTGGAACACCGCCTGGAAGAGCGGTGCGACGACCGCGCAGGCCAAGTACGATTCGGCGACGAAGAGCACGGTCGTCGAGCTCTCGGGGCTCGTGCGCGATCGCGCCGAGCCGGTCGGCGTCGTGAAAGTGAAGTTCGGTCTCTCGCTCGTCGATTCGGTGCTGATGCAGGGGAGCGGCGGCAACACGCTGCGGATCGACCTCGTCGACTCGACCGGGCAGGTCATCGCGACGTCCGGCACCGGGGCGCGCTTTCGCCCGTTCCCGGGCTTCGCGTCCCTCGCCGGTCGCTGGAACGGACAGGCATTCGTCTACGGCCCCGACAGCGCGCTCGAGCGCGGCGCTGCCGCGTCGACGAACGACGGGCAGTGGCGCATCGTCGCGCACATGCGCGAGGCCGACGCCGGGCATAGCTACGCGGTGGCGCGCAACGCGCTGGTCGCCGGCATCGTCGTGATCCTCGCGGCGATCTTCGCCGCGCTCTATTACGTCGGCAAGTTCATCGAGCGGCGCATCACCGGGCCGGCGGCCGACCTCGCGCGCGTCGCCGAAGCAGTCGCCGCAGGCGACCTGTCGAAGCAGGTCTCGCACGACGTAGCCGACGACGAGATCGGACGACTCGCCAAGGCGGTGTCGTCGATGATCGCCGAGCTGCGGCGTCTGGCGACGGCGCTCAACCAGTCGGCGACGGAGACGGCGAACATGACCGCCGAGATCACCGCGAGCTCGGAAGAGATGGCGGCGTCGGCGGGGCAGATCGCGCACACCGCGGCCGATCTGAGCCAGCAGTCCAATCTGATGGCGGAGACGATCCAGACGCTCGCCGACTCGTCGGGACGCCTGGTGACGATGGCGACGACGCTCGACGCCGGCGCGAACGAAGGGGTGGAGCGCAATGCGCGCCTGCGCACGCTCGCTCTCGACAACCGCTCGCGCCTCGACGAGAGCACGAAGTCGCTCGCCACGTTGAGCACCGACGCCGAGGCGAGCGCCGCGGCGATCGAGCAGCTCGCGCAGGCGTCGGAAGAGATCAAGACGTTCGTCACGCTCGTTCAGAAGCTCGCGCGCCAGTCGAAGCTCCTCGCGCTCAACGCGGCGATGGAAGCGGCGCGCGCCGGCGAGCATGGCAGCGGCTTCGCCGTCGTTGCTGAGGAAGTGCGTCGTCTCTCGGCGATGTCGTCGGATGCCGCCGAGCGCACGGAGCGCGTCGTGAACGGCGTGTTGAAGGGCATCGCCGAATCACGCACCTCGACCGAGCGCACGGTGGAAACGGTGCGCGTGGTGCGCGGCGCGACCGAGGAAGGCTCGCGGTCGTTCGGCGACATCGAGCGCGCCGTCGTCGAGGCGGATCAGTGGACGTCGTCGATCCACAACGCGGTGACGGCGGCCAACGGTCTCGCGCGCGACATGCGCACGAAGCTCGACTCGCTCGCCTCGGGCACCGAATCGTTCGCCGCGGCGATGCAGGAAGTCGCGGCGTCGAGCGAGGAGCAGAGCGCGAGCACCGAGCAGATCGCTGCCGCCGCGTCGACGCTTTCGGCGGCCGCGGATCGACTCAGCCGCGTCGTCGCGAACCTGCGTCTCGACGAATCGGCCCCGGCCCCGAAGCCGCTCGACGCCGGGCCGGTGCGCGCGAGCGGACCGGTGCGACTGCCGCCCGAAGCGGGCATCGGCCGCCCGACACCGATCCGCGGCGTCGCGAAGATCAGCTGACGTTTATGGGGTTGTGAGCTGACGCATCCATCCGCCGTAGCGGAGGGGCGTCCAGCTCGCGTCGAGCGGCCCGTGGTCGGGCGGGCGCGTGACGATCGCGACCCGTGCACCGCGCTCGGCGAAGCGGGCGAGAATCGAATCGCGCCGCGCCGCCGGAAGCATCCAGTAGGTGGGCACGATCGGATCGGGCACGTTCGCGACGATCTTTACGCGCGCCGTGCGCGCCCAGTACGACTCGGCGTGCGGTCCGATGAGCGCGATCGGCGTGCCCGGCACGACGCCGTGCGCGGCAAGATCGGCGGCGATGCGCGTCTCGGGGGAACCGGAGGTTGCCTTGATCGCGGCGCCGGCGTCACGCGACACGCGAAGCGCGAGACGGCCGGCAAAGACGAGCCCCGCGGAAAACACGAGACCCATCTGAAGCCCATAGGCGAAACGATGGCTCGTACCGCGACGAATCGCGCCGCGCCCGAGTACCCAGATGGCGATCGCGAGTCCGGCCGCCGCGATTCGCAGCGTGCCGAGATCGCCGGGGCCGAAGAGAATCATCGAGAAGAGAAACGCCATCTCGACCGCCACCACCCACAGCACGTGGCGTCGCGTCGGCACGAGCGCGCCGGTGAGCATCGCCGCGGTGCATGCGACGGCGAAGGCGAGGCCGAAGCGCGTCGTCGGACTGATCGCGAGCGGCAGCAGCGCGACGACGATGCCGACGAGCAGCGCCGCCGGATGAATGCGCCGCGCGACCGGCACCGTGGCGAGCGCGATGAGGATCGTCGCGAGCAGGAACGCCATGATGTAGCGCGCCGTCAGAATCACGAGCGTGTACGCGGCGATCCCGGCGAGGCAGGGGACGACGACCACCCACGCGCGGCTCCACGCCCGGCGACGCGACTCGGCCGGGGCGACGCAGAGCATGAACAGGATCCAGGTGAGCAGCGAGATGCTGCTCACGAGCGCCGCCCCCATCGAGCGGACCGTCGCGATCTCGTCGCTGAACGAGAAGTGCGGGCGCACCGGCTGATTCCAGCGTGCGGGATCGAACCACATCGGATTGGTCCCCGCCGCGTCGCCCGGGACGCCGATGCCCGGCAGCAGCGCGTCGGTGTCGGCGGCGCGTGCGCCCGGCGCGGCAACGTGCAGCGAGGGCGCGTCCTGGCCGTTCACGTACCAACCGTAGGTGAGACGCCCGGCGTCACCGAAGGTCAGGCGTCCCGCGCGTGCGGAGAGAATCGCCGTCCACGGCGCGACGAGCACCAGCCAGACGACGCCCGCCGTGAGCAGCGGCCGCACCGCGGCGCGGCGCAGGTCGATCGCCATCACGGCGAAGCAGACGAACGCCCATGGCACGAGGAACGACTTCGCGAGCATGCCCAGTCCGAGCGCGGCACCGAGCACGATCGCGTGCCGCCGCTCGCGCGGCGTGTCGTGCAGGCGGAGCATCGCGCCGAGCGCGACGAGGATCGCCGCATTCGAGAGCAGGTCGGGCGTGGTGAGCTCGAGCGGGTCGAGCGTCAGGGCGATGAACGCGAACAGCCCGTAGGTGCACGCCGTCCCCCAGACCCCGCGGAGCGCCGAGCGCGGCTCGTGTGCCGCTAATTCGAATATTTTAATTACAAAATACTCGAATGCCGCCAGCAGCCCGACGAACGCGACGACGTTCACCGCATGGGTGACCGGTACCTCGCGCGCCGGCGCCGCCCCGGCGACCGCCCGCCCGACGCCGATCAGGAACGGGTAGAGGGGACTCCAGTACAGATTGACGAGGTCCGACAAACGCCCGTTTACGACGGCGTCGCTCAGGTCGAGATACGACACCCCGTCGGGCGAGACGGCATAGCGATGGGCGTACGCTTGGAGGACCGCGAGGATGATCGTGATCACCCACGCGGCAGTGCGAATCCGGCGGTTGGGCAAGCGGGTCGGGTTACGGCTTGGTCAGCGTGCCGCTGACCGGGCGGTCGGTGGGGCGTTCGTTCCGCTTGAACAGATACACCGCTTTCTCCACGCGCGCGCCGGCGGCATCGCACACCGCGAAATCGCTGCCCTCGTAGGCGCACGCTCCGGCGTACTCACCCTTCTTGTTCACGGCGTAGAAGTTCAAGTCGAAGTACGGACGTCCCTTGTCGTTGAGCAGCCGCTTCTCCGTCATGGCCAGGACCCGCTCCATGACCTTGATCAGCGCCTGCTCGGGGCTCATCCCCTGACGCATGAACTCCACGGCGAGAAACGCCCCGCACACCTTGATGTTCGCTTCGCCGCGTCCCGTCGACCCGGCCGCGCCGATTTCATTGTCGCAGTACTGCCCGGCGCCGATGATCGGCGAGTCGCCGACGCGCCCAGGAATCTTCCAGGACAGGCCGCTCGTCGTCGTGACCGACGCGATGTCTCCGCTCGCCGTCACGGCGTTCATGTTGATCGTCCCATAGGTATGGGCGATCCCCGCCGAGTCGTAGTAGACGTGAACCTGCCGGAACTCCTCGTCGTCGCGCGGCGGACGGGCCGGCGCCGGCGGGAGCGGAGGCAGGTCGAGCCAGTTGTCGTTCGGATTGAGGCGCGACTTCCAGCGGTGCCACATCTGCCGGCTCTCTTCGGTCAGGAGATTCTGCTCCTTGAACCCCATCTCGAGGGCGAACTTCTTCGCCCCCGCGCCGACGAGCATGATGTGATCGGTGTACTCCATCACCGCCTTCGCCACCGCCGCGGGCGTCGCGATGTCCTCGAGCGCGCCCACGGATCCGGCCCGCTTGGTCGGGCCGTGCATGCAGCTCGCGTCGAGCTGCACGACGCCGTCCTCGTTCGGGAGGCCGCCGAGTCCCACCGACTGATCCCGGGGATCGAGCTCCACGACCTGGACGCCGGCGACGATCGCGTCGAGCGGGTCGGAGCCCCTGGCCACCATTTCATAAGCGACCTCGATCCCGCGCTTTCCATTGAGATCGCGGTTGTAACCGTTCGTCGCCGAGATGACCACCGGGCGCCCGGCCGTACCCGCGCCGGGATTTCCTTCGGAGGCAGTCGCCAGCGAGGGCATCGCCGCTGCAACTTTCGGGAGGGCCAAACCGGCCGCGGCCGCGGCCCCTGCACCTAGGAAATCACGGCGGGAAACAGACATAGGACCTCCGCATTCACGCGGTCTCTCGGACGCGGGAATCATACTGCGACCCTCCCGCCACGGCTATTATCTTCCCCTTCCCATGAGCACCGCCTCGATTCGCGACCGGCTTCGCCAGTCCCAGTTCCTCGAGGGCGTCACTGACTCGGCGCTGCATCAGCTCGCGCGCCTCGTGACCCCCACGACCTTTGAATCCGACCAGATCCTCTTCGACGAAGGCGCTCCGCGCACGAGCATGGCGATCCTCGCCAGCGGTGCGGTCGCCGTCGAGAAGGGGCAGCTTGGACGCCCCGTCCGCCTCGTCACCCTCGGCCCCGGTGAAGCGATCGGGGAAGGCATTCTCCTCGACGAGCTGCCGCACGGCACCACGGCGCGCGCCCTCCAGCGCACCGAAGCCTACATCCTCACTCTCGACAACGTCCGCGAGCTGACGCGCGAAGCGCCGGCGGTGTACGCGGCCCTTGTCGCCCGCGCCGCGCGCTCCATCTCGAAGCGGCTCGCCGCGACCGACGCCACGCTCATCGGCCGTCGCCGCACGCTCGGCTTCACCGGCTCGACGACGCGCAAGGAGCACGACCTGCTCGGCGAGCGCGACGTGCCCGGCGACGCGCTGTACGGCGTACAGACGCTCCGCGCCCTCGAGAACTTCCCGATCACCGGCACGCCGCTGCGCGAGTTCCCGACGCTCATCGAGGCGCTCGCCGCGGTGAAGGAAGCGGCGGCGCGCGCGAACGCTGAAGTCGGGCTGCTCGATCGCGGCATCGCCGACCTGATCATCCGCGCGGCGCAGGAGATCCGCGACGGGCGTCACCACGAGCACTTCGTGGTCGACATGATCCAGGGCGGCGCCGGCACGTCGACGAACATGAACGCGAACGAAGTCATCGCGAACCGCGCCCTGGAGCTGATGGGTGCCGAGCGCGGCGACTATGCGAAGGTTCACCCGAACAACCACGTGAACCTCAGCCAGTCGACGAACGACGTCTACCCGACCGCGGTGAAGCTCGCGCTGCACCAGGCGATCGAAGAGCTGCGCGCGGCGATGAAGAAGCTCGCGGAAGCGTTCCTGGCGAAGGGACGCGAGTTCGCGCCGCACCTCAAGATGGGACGCACGCAGCTCCAGGACGCCGTGCCGATGACCCTCGGCCAGGAGTTCACCGCGTTCGGCCACACCATTCTCGAAGACGTCGACCGGCTTGGCGAGGCGCAGGCGTTGATCCGCGAGATCAACATGGGCGCGACGGCGATCGGCACCGGCATCAACGCACCGCCGCGCTATGCGAAGATCGTCTGCGACGAGCTGTCGAAGGTCACCGGCCTCTCGATGATCACCGCGCCGGACCTCGTCGAAGCGACGGCGGACACCGGTGCGTTCGTGCAGCTCTCCGGTGTGCTCAAGCGCTGCGCGGTGAAGCTCTCGAAGATCTGCAACGACCTCCGTCTGTTGAGCTCCGGCCCGCGCGCCGGCCTTGGCGAGATCAACCTGCCGCCGATGCAGCCGGGATCGTCGATCATGCCGGGGAAGGTGAATCCGGTGATCCCCGAAGTCGTGAACCAGGTCTGCTTCGACGTGATCGGCGGCGACGTCACCGTGACACTCGCCGCGGAAGCGGGGCAGCTCCAGCTCAACGTGTTCGAGCCGGTGATCGCGTATCGCCTGCTGCGCAGCATCGAGACGCTGGCCAACGGCTGCACCGTGCTTCGCGAGCGGTGCGTCGACGGGATCACGGCGAACCCGGGCCGGATGCGGCAGTTCGTCGAGCACTCGATCGGCATCGTGACCGCGCTCGTGCCGGTGATCGGCTACGAGCATGCGACGTCGGTCGCCAAGGAAGCGCTCGAGAGCGGCCGCGGCGTGTACGAGATCGTGATGGAACGCGGCCTGCTTACCCGGGAGCAGCTCGACAAGGTGCTCGATCCCGAAGCCATGGTGGGCAAGTGATCCTTCGTGATGCCGCCGCGTAGGCGTAAACGACTCGACCCTGCCGCGTTCAATCTGCCCGTCGAGCAGATTCGCGCGGGGGTCTACACCGATACCTACTTCGTCCGCGCGCGCGAGATCGTGCGTGCGGAGAAGAAGGTGCCGAACGTGCTGATGCAGTTCACGGCGAAGGAAGCCGGGTGGCTCGGCGGCATCGACGAGGCGATCGCGATCCTCAAGCTGTGCGCCGACGACTGGTCGGCGCTCACGGTGAGCGCGATGTACGAGGGCGATCCGTACGACGACTGGGAGACGGTGCTCACCGTCGAAGGGCCGTACGACGGCTTCGCGCATCTCGAGACCGTGCTCCTTGGCGCGCTCGGACGGCGGACGCGGATCTGCACGAACGCGCGGCACATCACCGACGCCGCGCGTGCGAAGCCGGTGATCTTCTTCGGCGCGCGCGACGACGTGCTCTGGACGCAGCCGGGCGACGGCTACAGCGCGATGGTCGGCGGCGTGAAGTCGGTGTCGACCGACGCGCAGGCGTCGCTCTTCGGCGGCAAGTCGGTGGGGACGATCCCGCACGCGCTCATCGCCGCCTTCGGCGGCGACACCGTGCGCGCGACGCAGCGCTTCGCCGAGGTGTGTCCGGACGTCGACGTGATCGCGCTCGTCGACTACGACAATGATTGCGTGAAGACGTCGCTCGACGTCGCGCGCGCGCTCGAGGGCCGCTTGTCCGGCGTGCGGCTCGACACGTCGGAGAAGATGGTCGACAAGTCGGTGATCCCGCTCATGGGCGCGTTCCGGCCCACCGGGGTGAATGCGCCGCTCGTCTGGAACGTCCGCAACGCGCTCGACACCGAAGGCTTCGGCGAGGTGAAGATCATCGTCTCGGGCGGCTTCGACGTCACGCGCATCCAGGCGTTCGAGGACGACGGCGTGCCGGTCGACGCCTACGGCGTGGGCGCCGCGCTGTTCGACGGCCGGATCGACTTCACTGCCGACATCGTGATGCTGAACGGGAAGCCCGAATCGAAGCGCGGACGCAAGCTGCGCGAGAACCCGCGACTGGAGCGCGTGAAGTAATGGCCGGGATCAGGCTCGACTCGGCGGGTGTCAACAAGATGAAAACGCTCGAGGAGGCGTTGCTCCTTCTTCAGCGTATTCATGGCATCGTCGAGCAGTACGGCATGGCGCTCAAGCGCAATCAGCCGGCGACCGTGTTCGTGATGAACATCCGCCGACAGCTCCCGACGCTCGCGGCGAACCTGAAGAACCAGTTCGGAATGATCTCCGACCAGGTGACCGCGGTGAATCTCGCGGCGAGCCGCGGTGCGAGCGAGCAGGTGCGGCTTCGTTCGATGCGCGAAGGGATCGCGCAGGTGCGCCAGGCACTGGAGATCGCGATCACGCAGACGAAGGATCGCCACAAGATCGTCGACGACCACGCGCCGGCGCAGCAGAAAGACGACGCGTAAATCGATGTGGGGGAATATCCTACTGCTGGGGTAGCTCGCTTGATTTGACCCCTCTGTACCGGTAGGTTCCGACTGCTGTCCCAGTACAATTCGCACCGGAAACACCGCGGCATCGCCGGGGTGTTTTTCGAACGCTACCGAACGCCGGTAAAAGGACCCCTCATGCCTTTTCACACCCGCCTGCGCCGGCTGGGTACCCGCAATGCGGGTGCGGCCGCGCTGACGGTCGCCCTCGCGGTTTTCATGGCCGCTTGTGGCCGGAACTACCCGGAATCCGTCTTCCATTCCCGGACCGATTTCAACCGGGATATCGATCATCTCTTCAAGCTGATGATTTGGGCCGGTACGGCCGTCTTCATCTTTGTGGAGGCGATCCTGATCCTGACGCTCGTGAAGTACCGCAAGCGTCCGGGCCAGCCCGCGCCTGAGCACGTGCACGGCAACACGACGATGGAAATCGCGTGGACCGTGATCCCGCTGCTCATCCTGATCGTGATCGGCATTCCGACCGTCCGTACGATCTTCAAGACTCAGGCGGCGGCGCGCAGCGACGCCCTCCAGGTCGAGGTGATCGGCCACCAGTGGTGGTGGGAGTTCCGCTATCCGCAGTACACGGCGGCCGGTGCGAACGGCAAGGTCGATACGGTGGTTACGGCGAACGAGCTGTACCTGCCGCTCGGCAAGACGGTGAACTTCACGCTCAAGTCGAAGGACGTGATCCACTCGTTCTGGATCCCGGCACTCGGCGGCAAGCGCGACGTCGTCACCAACCATACGAACTATCTGTGGTTCACCCCTGACTCGACGACGATGGACGCCTTCAACGGCGCCTGCGTCGAGTATTGCGGCACGAGCCACGCGAACATGCGCTTCCGCGCGTTCACGGTCTCGCAGGCCGACTTCGACAGCTGGATTGCGAACCAGCAGCAGGTAGCGGTCGGCAGCACGCCGGCGGCTCCGGCTGCCGCGGCTCCGGGCACGGCGACGGCGACGGCGACTACGGCTGGTCCGGCGACGGTGCCTCCGGCGCAGACGACGACCCCGAACGCTCCGGCGGGCGCGGGCGTCCCGACGGCTCCGACGGCGGTGGCGACGAACGTCGTGCAGGCGGGTTTCACGTCGTTCCCGCGCGAGAAGATGGCGCCGAACACGATCCCCAACACGCCCCTCCCGGCCGGCCTCAAGTTCGACGACAGCCTGCTCGGCAAGGGTGACGTGGCCAACGGCGCGAAGCTCATCGCCGGCCAGGGCTCGTGCTCGGGCTGCCACATCATCCGCGGCAATCCGATGATGTCCTTCTCGACGATCGGTCCGAACCTGACGCACCTCGCGTCGCGCACGACGATCGCGGCGGGTCTCTACATGAACGACGCGCAGCACCTCGCGCGCTGGATCAAGAACGCGCCGGAGATGAAGCCCGGCTCGATCATGCCGACGATCGGTGCCGGCGAGTACGATCCGGTTCGCAAGATGAAGTCTGCCGTGAACCTGACCGACCAGCAGATCGCCGACATCGTCGCGTACCTGCAGACGCTGAAATAACCGCTGAATTGGAGATATAGAAGAATGGCAACCGCTGCCGTCAGCCCGTCGTACGCGGGCACCAGCGCCGACTCCCACAGCGGACTTCGGAGCTGGCTCACGACAGTCGATCACAAGCGGATCGGCGTGCTGTACATGTTTACTTCGCTCGCCTGGTTCTTCGTGGGCGGGCTCGAAGCCGTGATCATGCGTCTGCAGCTCATGGGACCGAACGGCCGATTGGTTTCGGCCGAGACGTTCAACATGCTGTTCACGATGCACGGCACGACGATGATCTTCCTCGTCGTCATGCCGCTCTCCGCGGCGTTCTTCAACTTCCTGATCCCGCTCCAGATCGGCGCGCGCGACGTCGCCTTCCCGCGACTGAATGCGTTCAGCTACTGGGTGTACCTGTTCGGTTCGATCTTCATGAACATCTCGTGGCTCGTCGGAGCCGCGCCGAACGGGGGCTGGTTTGGTTACGCGCCGCTCACGACGCTCGCCTACTCGCAGGGCCTGAACATCGACTTCTGGATGCTCGGCCTGCAGATCCTCGGCGTGTCGTCGCTCGGTGCCGCGTTCAACTTCGCCACGACGATCATCAACATGCGCGCGCCGGGGATGAACCTCATGCGCATGCCGATGTTCACGTGGATGTCGTTCGTCGTGCAGTTCCTGCTGATCCTCGCCTTCCCGGTGATCACGATCGCCCTCGTGTTCCTCCAGTTCGACCGCTTCTTCGGGACGAACTTCTACACGATGACGGCCGGCGCCGACCCGCTCCTCTGGCAGCACCTGTTCTGGATCTTCGGTCACCCAGAGGTCTACATCCTCATCCTGCCGGCCTTCGGCCTGGTGAGCGAAGTCCTGCCGACGTTCTCACGCAAGCCGCTGTTCGGTTACCCGGTGATGGTGTACTCGGGCATCCTGATCGCCTTCCTGGGCTTCGGCGTGTGGGCGCACCACATGTTCGCCGTCGGCATGGGCCCGGTCGCCGACTCGGTGTTCGGCGTCACGACGATGCTCATCGCGATCCCGACGGGCGTGAAGATCTTCAACTGGATCTTCACGATGTGGGGCGGCAACCTGCGCTTCACGGTCGCCATGAAGTTCGCGATCGCGCTCGTCGCGCTGTTCACGGTCGGCGGTATCTCCGGCGTCATGCACTCGTCGCCGCCGGCCGACCTCCAGCAGACCGACACGTACTTCATCGTCGCGCACTTCCACTACGTGCTCGTCGCCGGCTCGCTGATGGGTCTCTGGGCCGGTATCTACTACTACTTCCCGAAGATGACCGGCCGTCTTCTCAGCGAGAAGATCGGCAACTGGCACTACTGGGTGAACTTCATCGGCGTGAACCTCACCTTCATGCCGATGCACTGGTCGGGCCTCTACGGCATGCCGCGTCGTATCTACACGTACGACTCGGGCCAGGGCTGGGAGATCTTCAACCAGATGAGCACCTGGGGCGCGCTGCTCCAGGCGGTCGCCGGTGTGATCTTCGCCTACAACATCTTCCGCAGCCTCAAGAGCGGTGAAGTTGCCGGCAACGATCCGTGGGGCGCTCCGTCGCTCGAGTGGTCGATCCCGTCGCCGCCGCCCGACTACAACTTCGCGCAGATCCCGAAGGTGACGTCGCGCTACCCGCTGTGGGACGTGACCTCGCCGGAGCTGACGACCGATGTCCCGCACACGCGCCACGGCGACGAGCGGAACGACGTCGCGGTGGGCGGCAAGCACGTCGGCGCGTTCCACGATCACATGTCGGCGGGCACGCCGGAAGGCGGCCTGAATCCGAACGCCGGTCAGGCGTCGTCGAAGGTCTCGATCAAGACGGCCGAGGAGCTCGGCATCCCGATGCCGTATCCGACGATCAAGCCGCTCTTCGTCGCGCTGTTCATGACGCTGATGTTCGCGAGCCTGCTCCTCATCCATAAGGACAAGGTGTCGCTCGCGGTGACGTTGACCGCGGGCTTCGCGGCGGCGATGACGTTCACGCTGTACGCCTGGCTGACGTCGCCGCTCGAGCCGCACCACCACTAGAAACAGGTACGAGGGGTTAGGGACGAGGGGCAGAAAACCTCGCTCTTCCCTAACCCCAAGCCCCTAGCCCCTAATCCCTTCTTATGTCCTCCGCCGTCGCTTCCCACGCACATCCGCCGACCAGCACCGGCCTCGATCATCGCAAGATCGCGATCTGGGCGTTCATCGGCTCGGAGTGCATGCTCTTCGCGTCGCTCATCTCGACGTATCTGATCTACAAGGGCCGCAGTGTCGTCGGGCCGTTCCCGCACGAGGCGTGCAATCCGCCGCTCTGCGCGACGCCGCTCAAGGCCATCCTGAACATCCCCGTCACCTCGGCGTCGACCTTCGTCCTGCTGATGTCGTCGCTGGCGATGGTGCTCGCGCTCGCCGCCGTCGAGAACAAGGGCAAGCCGGGCTATGAGGGCATCCTCGGCTCGTCGAAGTTCTGGCTCCTCGTCACGGCGATCCTCGGCACGACGTTCCTCGGCTTCCAGGCGTACGAGTTCACCTCGTTCGTGCACGAAGGTCTGACGATCAGGACCAACCTGTTCGGCTCGTCGTTCTTCACGCTCACCGGCTTCCACGGCGCGCACGTGACGGCCGGCGTGCTCTGGCTCCTCACGCTCCTCGCGATCGACATGAAGCGCGGGCTCGAGCCGAAGGACGCGCTGCTCGTCGACATCTCGGCCCTTTACTGGCACTTCGTCGACGTCGTGTGGATCGCGATCTTCACCCTCGTCTACCTCATCAAGTAAGGCCGGAGCGAGATCCCAATGGCTGATCACGGTTCATTCGAGCACACGAACGCGGACATCGACGTCCACGCGATGGGTGAGGTCCACGAGCATCCGACCTGGAAGCAGTACAAGTGGGTCGCGCTCATCCTCACGCTGATCACGGTCGTCGAAGTCTGGGTCTACTACACGCCGTTCACCGAGTCGCCGCTCTTCGTCCCGGCGCTGCTCGTCATGTCGGCGGTGAAGTTCGCGATCGTCGTGCTGTACTACATGCACCTGAAGTACGACCACAAGATCTTCAAGGCGCTGTTCACCGGACCGCTCATCGTCGCGATCTGCACGCTCATCGCCCTGATGTTCCTGTTCGGTCACTACCGGCACGGGTAAGTCCTTCCAGGAGTCGTTGTGATGGTGATGTCCCTCGCGTTGCTGCATACCAGCGCGCGACTCAGCTCGACGAGCTTCACGGTTCATCCGAGCACGGCGATCGGTATCGCCGCACTGGCCGGGCTGTACGAATACGGGGCGAGGGTCGCGAAGGACCGCGGCCCCCGCCCCGTTCAGCGTTGGTGCTACCACGGCGCGCTCGCCGTGATTTTCCTGTCGCTCAATGGCTGGCTGCACGACCTGAGCGACGCGTATCTGTTCAGCGCGCACATGGTCCAGCACCTGCTGCTCGCGTTCATGGTCGCGCCGCTGATGATCATGGGCGTGACCGGCGAGATGCTCCGCCCGACGCTTCGCGTCGCCGCGGTGCGCCGCGCCGCCGAATGGCTGACGAAGCCGGTCCACGCGTTCGCGATCTTCAACGTCATCATCGCGACCTGGCACCTGCCGCCGATGTACAACTACGCGCTCGCCCATCATCCGGCGCACATCATCCAGCACCTGATGGTGCTCGCCGGATCGGTGATCATGTGGTGGCCGGTGCTGAGCCCTCTCCCCGAGCTGCCCCGGCTCAGCTACCCGGGCCAGATGCTCTACCTGTTCCTGATGAGCATCCCGATGGCGATCGTCTCGGTGTACATCTCGTACGCCGACGGCATCCTCTACCCGATGTACGCGAGCGCCCCGCGCGTCTGGGGAATCTCGCCGATGAGCGACCAGATGATCGGCGGCCTGATCATGTGGATCCCCGGCGGCCTGTTCTTCTACACGATCATCTCGGTGGTCTTCTTCCGCTGGAACCAGCGCGACGGCGTGGAGAGCCAGGCCGGAGCGCAGGTGGAGTGGCAGCGAGCGGTCTGAGAGTGGAACGGGGCACGAGAGACGGGGGCGGGGGGCGTGCCCGGAGGTGCGGTGGCCCCTCG